>NZ_JAGSXH010000084.1 GCF_018283645.1 Actinocrinis puniceicyclus
GGGCGGGGGCGACGCTCATCGGCTTGCCTCCTGCTGCTCGGTGAGGGCCAGGAACGCGGCTTCGAGCGGTGAGACGACCGGCGCGAGTTCCCGCACCGCGACATCGGCGCGTACGAGCCGCGCCACCAGTTCGTCCAGGGCGGCCACCGGGGCGCGCAGCAGGAGCACCTCGGCGTCGAGGCGGTTCACGGCGTCGCAGCTCTCGATGACGTGCACCCCGGCGGTGCCGAGCGCCGTGGTGCGGGCGGCGTGCGGGTCGGAGGTGCGCAGCCGGTAGTCGAGTGCGCGGTTCTCGGCGGAGAGCTTGTGCAGCGGGCCGGAGAAGACGACACGCCCGGTCGCGAGGATGGTGACCTCCGAGCACAGCGCTTCGAGGTCGTCCATCCGGTGGCTGGAGAGCACCACCGTGGCGCCCTGCGCGGCCAGCCGGGCCAGGACGCCGTGCACATGCTTCTTGCCGGCGGGGTCGAGCCCGTTCGACGGTTCGTCGAGCACCAGCAGCCGTGGTTTGGTGAGCAACGCCGCGGCCAGGCCCAGCCGCTGGCGCATGCCGAGGGAGAAACCGCGCACCTTGTCCTCGGCGACATCGGCGAGCCCGACCTGGTCGAGTACGTCGTCGACCGCTGCCGTGCGGGTGTCGCGAGTGCGCAGCGCCGCCAGCGCGGCGAGGTTCTGCCGGGCGCTGAGCGAGGGATAGAGACCGGGTCCGTCCACGAATCCGGCCACGCCTTCGGGTGCGGGGGACGTGCGTGCGACCGCGGTGCCGAGGATCTCCAGGCGCCCCTGGTCCGCGGCGGCCAGGCCCAGCAGCAGGCCCAGCAGCGTCGTCTTGCCCGCGCCGTTCGGGCCGACCAGCCCGTGGATCTGACCCTGCGCCACGTTGAGTTCGATATTGTCGAGCGCGACGACATCGCCGAAGTACTTGGTGATCCCGCGGCCCCGCACTGCGGCGGTTGCGTCCATGGCTCCCTTTCTTGGCGTGCCTTCAGGAACGTAGGCACATCACATGACGTACACACCCGAGCCGGTTGAATGCACGGGGAACGGAAGCGGAACCGGCGTTTGCCGGATCGGCTCATCGCAGGGTGCAGAGACTGCGTCCGGAGAACCGGCTTTCGGCGTCACCCGTCAAGGGCGCCGCCGCCGCGCACGCGCGTACCGGCGCGAGAGCGAAGGCCGGAGGGCGGGCGAGGCGAAGGTGAAGGGCCAAGGCGAGGGGCCGGCGCGGGGGCGCCGATCCCGCACTCGCGGTGCGCGTTCGGCCCGGCTCCGCAGCCGTGCGGCGACCGGCCGCGGCCGACCCGCGTCGGGGCGAGTCGGTCAGGGCCGAGTCGGGACGTTCGGCGGTAGCCGCCCTGACCGGGTCGAGCGAGAGTGGAACCGTGGTGCAGTGATTCTCAGCCTCAGGCGTGAGAGGACAGCGATGAGCAGTTTCTTCCGGCTCCTGGCGGCCGGCCCGTCCTTCTTCCTCGGCGCGTGGTTCCTGATGCTCTTCGCCGGTGCGACCAGCCAGGACGTCGGCATCCGCCCGTTCGGTTACGTCACCTCGATGGTGGTGACCATCGGGCTGTGGCTCGCCCTGGCACCGGCGATCGGCGCGGTCGCGCGGCCGGGCGGGAACCCCAAGGAGAAAGCCGCCGCCGGGGAAGAACAGCGCAGTTGCCGGTGACCGCGCCCGGTCGGCTCCAGACCGCACAGTCGTCGACGCGCTGCGGGCGCCGGCCGTAATCTCGATGTCCCCGACCGGACGAGCACGGCGCGGCCGGCCGGTTCACCCGACACGACGGCGCCTTCCGCGCAGCGGACTTCGGCACCGCCACGCACCACATCGTGGTGTACTCGCACCTGACCGTGTCCGGAGGGCGGCACGGCGTCGTCACGCGGGTGCGCAGCGTCCGCAAGCCCAGCGGCATCTTCGGCATCTGCGATCATCCGGTGCAGGATGAGCGCAGCGGCCCGCCGGGCACGCAGAACGCCGTGCAGAGAAGGGTGCGCAATGAGCGCCAACCGCAAGGACGACCACGTACGCCTCGCCGTCGAGCAACAGCGCGGCCACCGCGGGCACAACGAGTTCGACGACGTGTCCTTCGTCCACGACGCGCTCTGCGGGATCGACCGCTGCGAGGTGTCACCGGCCACCCGGTTCGCCGGCATCACCTGGGATCACCCGCTGTACATCAATGCCATGACCGGCGGTAGCGTCGCGACCGGCGCCATCAACCGGGATCTCGCGATCGCCGCCCGGGAGACCGGCGTTCCGATCGCCACCGGCTCCATGAGCGCGTACTTCAGGGATGAGTCGACCGCCGGCACCTTCAGCGTGATGCGCCGGGAGAACCCGGACGGGTTCATCATGGCGAACGTCAACGCGACGGCCTCGGTGGAGCAGGCGCGGCGGGCCGTGGACCTGCTGCGCGCAGACGCCCTCCAGATCCATCTCAACGTCATCCAGGAGACGGTCATGCCGGAGGGCGACCGTTCCTTCTCCCACTGGAGCGCGCAGATTGAGAAGATCGCGGCCGCGGTGGACGTCCCGGTGATCGCCAAAGAGGTCGGGTTCGGCCTCAGCCGCGCGGCCGTGCTGGCACTCCAGGACATGGGCGTCGCGGCGGCCGACGTCTCCGGCACCGGCGGCACGGACTTCGCGCGGATCGAGAACGACCGGCGCGACGGGGCGCAGTATTCCTATCTCGACGGCTGGGGGCTGTCCGCGCCCGCCTGCCTGCTGGACTCGCAGGGCACGCAGATACCGCTGCTGGCCTCCGGCGGCGTGCGCAACCCGCTGGACGCGGCGCGCTCGCTGGCGCTCGGCGCGGTCGCCGTCGGGGTCTCCGGCGGTTTCCTCAGGACCCTGCTCGACGAGGGCGTGGCCGGGTTGATCGCGCGGATCTCGGCGTGGCAGGAGCAACTGGTCGCGCTGATGACCGCGCTGGGCGCGCGGACCCCGGCCGAGCTGGCGCGGCGCGACGTGCTCATCCGCGGCGACCTGCGCGCGTTCTGCCTCGACCGGGGAGTCGACCTGCGGCAACTGGCCGCCCGCTCGCGCTCGTTCGACGCCGCAAGCCGGCGCCGGGTTCTGCCGTGATCCTCGCGGCGGCCGGCGTATTCCTGATCTGATACGCGGTGGGAACACCGGAGGACTCAGCGGGTGGATTTACGCGGCGGCCCCCGGCCGTTGCCCCGGCACAACGCTCGCCATACAATCAGGGGCCTTCATCTAATCGGCGATCTTCTCAACGGGATGAGCCGCGCGGGTATGGGGGTGCCGCACTGAGCGGCGCGAAGGTGCCCCGCCGCCGTGCGATCGCGCGCGCCAGCCGCCACCGCATCTCCTCCCCTCCGCACGCCTTCGGCTCGCTGCAAGGAGCATCCACAGACATGTCAAACGGGACGGACATCGCCGGTTACGTCGCCGGCACCTGACGGCCTCGGCTTCGGCCTGTCCCTGGCCCCGGGCGTAGCCATCGCCACCACCGGCGTCGCGCCCCGCGAAATGGGCACCGCCTCCGGCCTGCTCAACAGCTCCCGCCAGATCGGCGCATCGCTCGGCCTGGCCGCGCTGGGCACCGCGGCCAGCGACCGCACCGGCCCCACTTCGACGCCGCACAACCTCAACAACGGCTATGCCCTCGGCATGGCCATCAGCGCCGCCCTGATGCTCACCGCCGTCACCATCGCCAATCTGGCCCTGCCCCGCACCAGCACCAGCACCAGCACCAGCACCGACGCACCCACACCCACCGACACGGCCACCGACCCCACCACGGCCACCGACACGCCGACCATGGCGGCGTAGGACGATGGAGGGGCCCAGGACGTCGGTCGTGTACGTGCCGGTGTCCTGGATGAAGGCGAACCAGGCGAAGCCGGCCGTGGTGGTCAGGGCTCCGATGGTCAGCAGGGCACGCGGGGTGAGCTGTTCGCCGAGGCGGGCGGCCAGCGCGGAGCCGATGACCACGGCCAGGGCGAGGGGGAGGAACTCGGCGCCGGTGCGTGCGGGGCCGGTGCCCAGGACGCGTTGCAGGTAGAGGGACATGAAGTAGAACGCGCAGGCCAGGGAGCCGCCCAGGAGCAGGGTGTAGGCGTTGGCCGCGGTGACGTGGCGGTTGGTGAACAGGCCCAGGCGGATCAGCGGGTCGCGGCGGGTGGTGTGTTCGACCAGGACGAAGGCGGCCAACAGGGCGGTGGCGGCCGTCAGGGTGGCGATGGTGACCGGTGAGCCCCAGGGATATTGGTTGGTGCGTACCACGCCCAGGACGATCAGCGTCAGTGCACTGGTGGCCAGCAGAGCGCCGAGCAGGTCGGGGCGGGCGGGTGCGCCGGTGCGCCGGGCCGCGGGTACGGCGCGGGCGACCAGGAGCGAGGCCAGGGCGACCATGGGCAGGTTGATGAACATCACCCAGCGCCAGGTGGCGTATTGGGTCAGCAGGCCGCCGGCCAGAACGCCCAGCGCGCCGCCGGCGGCGTTGGTGGCGCTCCAGACGCCGAAGGCGCGCAGTCGGGCCTTGCCGGGCGGGAAGGTGGAGACCAGGACGGCCAGCGCGGCCGGGGCCATGGCGGCGGCTCCGGCACCTTGCACCGCGCGGGCGGCCACCAGTTCTCCCGGGCTCTGGGCCAGCCCGCCGGCGAGCGAGGCCAGGCCGAAGGCGGGCAGGCCGGCCAGCAGGACGCGTTTGTGGCCGTACCGGTCGGCGATCTTGCCGCCGAGCAGCAGCAGCCCGCCGAAGGTCAGCGCGTAGGCGTTGATCACCCAGGTCAGGCCGAGGGCGGTGAAACCCAGGCCGCTGCCGATCCTGGGTAGCGCGACGTTCACCACGGACAGGTCCAGCGAGACCATGAACTGCACGACCGCGACGGCGGCCAGTGTCAGCGCTGTGCGCGTGCCGCGCTGCGCGGCGGTATCGGTGTGTGTCATGACGGCCCGGCCCCCTCGTGTCCTTCACGGTGAGTGATTTTCGAACGGACTTCATGCGTTGAGGCAGCAGTCGGCCGGGTCGGCATGGATCAGCAGCCGGACATTCAGATCCAGTGAGATTCCCGGGCTATTCTCAACGCGTCTATCCGGTTGCGTGCCTTCGTCTTCCTGACCACGGACGAAAGGTAGTTGCGCACAGTCCCCTCAGACAGATGCAGGCAAGCCGCGATCTCGGCCACGGTATCGCCCCGGGAAACGCTTTCGAGCACGGAAAGCTCCCGCATCGTCAGCGGGCAGTCTCCGCCGTTGAGCAGAGCCGCTACCGTCCGCTCCGTGTCGAAGACCCGTTCGCCGCGGTGCACCCGCTGGATGGCCTCGACGAACTGGCGCGGCGAAGCGCTTCGCTCCACGATGCCGCGGATCCCGGCGGCGAACGCCTCGCGAACGACCGGCCGGGTGAAGGTCGTGGTGAGCAAGACGCTCTGGCTTCCCGAAACGGTCGCGACCGTCTTGGCGATCTCGATCGCGTCGTCGTCCTCGCCTTCGAAGCTGATGATCACCACGTCCGGCTCGTGCGATTCGGCGAACGCCAACGCGTCCGCCCTGCTGTCCACCGCCGCGACGACGCGGAGTTCCTGGTAGCGCTCCAGCAACGCGGCGAGCGCGGAACGCGACAGATGCAGGTCGTCGCACACCAGCACATCGATTTCCACTCGATCCCCCGATGGATAGTCGTACACGCACGCTCTTGACCGCCCCGCGGGTCGAACCCGCGTCGTCCCCGCTCGAACCTGCCGGGGTGAACAGATCAGCTCCGTCGGCGCCGGACGCTCCCGGCCCTGCCACCCTCGCATGTCTCAGTGTGCTGCTGCGACTTTCCCCATGATCTGGAAACACCGGCGCGCGGCGCGCGGTGACAGTCCCGTTCTTCCCATGGGACTGACAGCGGTTCGCAAGCCGCCGATCGCCACACCAGTATCACAGTAGTCGACGAAAAGTCGGGCTCACAAGTACGCCGAGGGGTCCGCCCGTGCGCGCGGCACGCGCCGCACCGGCCGCGGAAGGGCATGATGGAACGATGTCCCGACCTAATGCGCCGCGCGGTCATGTCGGCCGGCCTCCCATGACCTCAAGGCCGCAGATCCTGGCGGCCGCCCGCCGGCTGATCGATCAGTCCGGCTGGGAGAAGCTCACCGTGCGCGGACTGGCCGCCGAGCTCGGGGTCGGGCCGACCACGCTGTACCACCACGTCCGGGACAAGGGCGACCTGCTGTTCCTGCTGATCCACGAGTACGCGGAGCAGATCCCGCACCCCGACCTGCCCGGCGAGCCGCGGGACCGCATCATCGCTGCCGCCACCGCGATCCACGACGCGCTCTGCGAGTGGCCGTGGGCCGCGGAAGTCCTCGCCACCCCCGGGTTCATCACCCGGCTCGGCGACTCGGCCCTGTGGCTGATCGAAACGATCGTGGCCGGCGCCATCGACCACGGATGCACGCCCCCGCAGGCCGTCTACGTCTTCCGCAGCATCTGGTACTACACGGTCGGAGAGATCCTCGTCCGGGTGCACACCGCCGACCGCTGGGCGGACGCCGAGCGGCCCGCAGACGGCGAGACCTTCTTCGGCGGTCTCGACGCTTCCCGGCTGCCCCGACTGGCCGCTCTCGGCGACCGGTGGGCGACGCTGGCCTGGCAAGACACCTACCCCGAAGGGCTGCGCGCCTTCGTCGACGGGCTGCTCGCGCAGAGCACTTCGGCGCCGGGGCGGACCGCGGATCGCTGACGGGCGCGAGCGCCGCCGGCCGGCTGCGCCCAACCCACGAATACGATCCCTGACTCGAAGGCGCGCGACCGTGGCGGGCGCATTACGCTGCACCGTGCAGCATGGCTCCGGGCGCGCTGCATCGAAGCGCTTGCTTACATTTCGACAGCGCCGGTTTGCGCCCACGAACGTCCGCAGACCGAGAGCTGACCAGCTCATCCACGGGCGCCCCGAAGATCCGCGCCAGCCACAGGCCCTTCTTGCTGGACAGTACATGACGACTCCGCTATGCCCATATCGAAGCGCTTCGACGCCTGGTACCGCAGGTGGCGCCCCCGCACGCGGTACCCCACGAACCAACCCACGCGACGAAAGGGCACATCATGTCAGGACTCACCGAGCGCGCGGCTCACCCTCGACGGCGTTTGGCCGCCATGACCGCCGTGGTGCTCGCCACCACCGGGGTCGCCGCGCTGACCCTCGCCCAATCCGCCAGCGCCGCCAGCGGCTGTCAGGTCTCGTACACCTCAAGCCCGTGGCCGGGCGGCTTCTCGGCGAACATCTCCATCACGAACCTCGGCTCGCCGCTGAGCAGCTGGACACTCGGCTTCACCCTGCCCGGCACCGAGGCGGTGGGCCAGGGCTGGAGCGCCACCTACAGCCAGTCCGGCCAGAACGTGACCGCGACGAACGTCTCCTACAACGGCTCACTGGGCACGAACGCCGGCACCAGCATCGGTTTCAACGGCACCTACTCCGCGAGCACCTTCCCGGGCAACCCGACGTCGTTCACGCTCAACGGCACGTCCTGTACCGGCGCGGTGTCGTCCGGCTCGCCGTCGAGCACCCCGACAAAGTCACCGACACCCACGCCGACGCCGACGCCGTCCGCGTCCGGCTCGTCGGGTGGGTACCTCTACGAGGACTCGGGCCAGTGGGCGCAGTACTCGATCGGCGGCTACACCATCTACAACGACGAATGGGGAAGCGGCCACGGCAGCCAGACGCTGTGGGTGAAGTCCGCCACCAACTGGGGTGTCTTCTCCACCCAGCCGAACACGTCGGGCGTCAAGTCGTACGCGAACATCAGCAAGAACGTCGGCGTCGCGCTCAACTCGCTCTCGTCGGCGACCAGCAGCTTCAACGAGACCAACCCGAGCGGCGGCAACTGGGAGTCCGCCTACGACATCTGGCTCAACGGCACCGGCATCGAGGTCATGGTCTGGACCTACGTGAGCGGGAACGTCGGCCCGCTGGGCTCCTCGGTGGGCTCCGTCACCCTCGACGGCAACACCTGGACGCTCTACGCCGGCAACAACGGCACCAACCCCACCTATTCGTTCGTGCGCAGCTCGAACGAGTCCTCGGGCACGGTCAACATCCTCGACCTGCTGAAGTACCTGGAGAACACGAAGGGCTACTTCGCCAACCCGATGCTCTCGACCATCCAGTACGGATGGGAGATCAGCGGCACGAACAACACCCAGGAGAACTTCACCGTCAACAACTACTCGGCCAGCGCCTCCTGACTCCCGGTCGAGGGGCGGACCGACTTCGCGCCCGCCCCTCGACGCGGACCGCGCTCACGAACGCGGACCGCGGTCCTCGTGCGGATCGTCGGCGCGGCTGAACAACCGCCCCTTTTCACCGTCCCCCGGCGCCGATTCCCTGGCGCCGGGGGACGTCGTCGTCTACGCTAATCCTTACACCGGTGTTAGGACTAACTACTTCTTCGGCTGCGGCCGAAGCTGCCGTTCAAGGAGCGTCGATGAGCCAGATCGCAGCAAGCGAACACGCCCGCCGCACCGAGCCGTCCGAGCCGCCGCCCCGGTGGCCGGTGCTGGTCCTGCTCAGCCTCGCGCAGTTCATGGTGGTCTTGGACGTCTCCGTCGTGAACATCGCGCTGCCCTCGATCGGGGCATCGCTCAAGCTGGGCCCGGACGCGCTGCCCTGGGTGATCACGGCCTACACCGTCACCTTCGGCGGCCTGATGATCCTCGGCGGACGAGTCGCGGACGGGCTCGGCCGGCGCAACGCGTTCCAACTCGGCCTGGCGATCTTCACGCTGGCCTCGCTCGGCGCGGGCCTTGCCACGCGGGCGGACGCGCTGCTCGGCAGCCGGGTGGCGCAGGGCCTGGGCGCGGCGCTGCTCTCCCCCGCCGCGCTGTCGATTCTGACCACCGAGTTCACGGGCAGGGCCCGTACCCGGGCGCTGGGGGTCTGGGCCGTGATCGGCGCGGCCGGCGCCGCGATCGGCGTGGTCGTGGGCGGCGCGCTGACCTCGGGGCCCGGCTGGGCGTGGGCGTTCTTCATCAACATCCCGGTCGGCGTGCTCGTATTCGCCGCCGCGCTCGGCGTGGTGCCGAACCGTCCGCGTATTCCCGGCACGGGCCTCGACCTGCCGGGCGCCGTCTCCGGCACCGCGGCTGTCGCTCTGCTCATCTACGGGCTGGTGCGCGCGGGAGACAAGGGCTGGGTTTCGCCGGACGCGCTCGCTCCGATCGGGATCGCGCTCGTGCTGGCGGTCGTGTTCGCGCTCGTCGAGCGCTCGGCGCGCAGTGCACTCGTGCCGCCCGCGCTGATCCGCCGCCCGCCACTGCCCGGCGCGGTCGGGCTCATGGCGTTCGCGACCGCCGCCCTGCTCGGCACGTACTTCCTGACCTCGGTGTACCTCCAGCGCGCCGAGCACTACAGCCCGGTGCGCACCGGACTGGTGTTCCTACCGGTGGCCTTCGCCACCGCGCTCGGTGCCCACCTCGCCTCGGGACACCTGGGAAAGGCCGGGCCGCGGCACGTCGCGCTCGGCGGGCTGCTGGCGGCGACCGCCGGCCTCGGCCTGATGTCGTGGAAGGGGGTCGGCGGCGGGGTCTGGTCGACCCTGATGCCCGGTTTCCTGATCGCCGCGGTCGGAATCGGCGCGACGTTCGTGACGGCGACCGCGACGGGCCTGTCCAGCGTGGACCACCGGCACGCGGGCGTCGCATCGGGTGTCTTCAACACCGGCCACGAGGTGGGCGGCTCGCTGGGGATCGCCGTGATCTCGTCGCTGGCCGCCACGAGCATCGCCGCGACCGCGGGCACCGCGGCGACCACCGGGTATAAGCACGCGTATATGGCGGCCGCGATCGGCATGGCCGTGCTCGCGGTCGCGGTCATCGCGCTGCTGCCCGACAAGCCGCTGGACATGGGCGACAGCCCGATGCCCATGCACTGACCGGGCCGGACCGGTGCGACCGATAAACTCGCACCATGCAGGAGCGCGCGACAGTCGGGCGCGGCGCCGCCACGAGGCAGCGCCGCGCTGACGCCGAGCGCAGCATCGAGGCGATCCTCGACGCCACGCTCAAGGAGACCCCCGCCAACGGCGAGCTCAACATGTCCGCGATCGCGCGCGCGGCCGGCGTGAGCCGAGTCACCCTGTACACGCACTTCCCGACGCGCGAGGCACTCGTGGACGCGGCGCTGCAGCGAGGTTTCGCGCAGACCCAGCAGGCGCTGAGCGAGCTGGCCCTGGAGGACGGGCCGCCGCGCCAGGTGCTCGCGCAGTTGCTGCGCTCGTCCTGGCAGGTGGTCGAGCGGCACCGCAATCTCTACATGGTCGCCTCGGCGAACCTGCCGCCCGCGCAGCTTCGCGCTTACGCGGAACCGGTGCTCGGACGCGTCGAGCGGCTGCTGGCGCGCGGCCGCAGCGAAGGCGAGTTCCGCGCGGACCTGCCGCTGGACTGGCTGGTGGCGACCGTGTACACGCTCATGCACCTCGGCGCGCAACAGGTGGCGACCGGCCGGGCGAGCGCCGACCGGGCCGGCGAACTGGTGAGCCTGACGATCATGACGCTGCTGACCTCGCCGCCCGGCTGCGGGAGGATTGAGCCGCAGGCGTCCCTGTAACTTTCCCGCGGCCGATGCGCCGACGATGCATAAGAAGCCTGTTTCACCGCGCGCGCTTGATCGCGCGAACCGCCGATCCTAGTGTCTCGGCTGCCGACGTTCGCTCTCAGGCGATGCGGCGGATCGTCGGACGCGACAGCCGTAGCGACAAGGGTGGGAGGGCATCAGATGACTTTGCGCACATCGTTTCGCAGCCAGGCGCTGATCCGGCGGGCCACGGCGTTGTCCGTGGTCGCGGCGCTGGGTTGGACGCTGAGCCCCGTTTCCGCGCACGCGAGCGAGACGCTCAGTGCCACAGGCAACGGCTGGGCCGTCGATGCGAGCACCGCCCTGGCGAACGCCGAGGCCGACGCCTACGGCAACCTCTACGAACTGGCTCTCTCGCGCGGCGAGAGCTGCACCAACGTGACGTACACGACCATCGGCTACTACCAGATTCCCGGCGCGCCGTACGGATTCGCGTACCAGGAGCGGGCGACGGGCACCTGCTCGTAGCCCTTGATCCACGTCCGGCCGGAAAGCGGCGCGACCGCCGGCCGTCCGGCAGGTCTGGGGAATGTACCAAGGCAACGACTCGACCGCTGCATTGTCCTGATTCGCCCCTTGAGACATTCCCTGACGCTGCCTGGGTCCAGCGTCCGCACGCCACCTGACAGGAGCCGGGTTTGGCCGTCACGTTGAGCGAGATCGCGGTGGAGTTCCGCGGCGAGGGCGCCGGCGCCGGCGAGCCGACCTGGGGACAGCTGGGGATCTGGCGCACGATCCGACGCACCGGCCGGACGATGAACATCGTCGTGACGATGCCGCTGCCCGAGGGAACACCGCTGGCGGAGATGCAGGCCGTGCTGCGGTTCCTGGTCAGCCGCCATCCGGCGCTGCGCACCCTGCTGCGCTTCGAGGACGGGGCGCCGGGCGGGCCTCCCGTGCAGCAGGTCGTCGCCGCCTCGGGCCGGATACCGCTGCAGATCGCAGACATCGACGACGGCGACGACCCGGCCGCGGCCGCGGAGGAACTGCGCTCGCGCTACGAGCTCACCCCCTTCGACTACCGTTGCGAGTTCCCCGTGCGGATGGGTGTCGTGCGACAGTCGGGCGCGCTCGCGCATCTGGTGGTCGGCTACAGCCACGTCATGGTCGACGGCGCCGGGATCGTCGCCCTCAGCAGGGACCTGGCACATCTGGACCGCGACACCGGGCGGGCCACCGCCCCGCCCGCGGCGCTGGGCCCGCTGGAGCTGGCCGCCGCGCAGCGCGGCGCGACCGGGCGCCGCCAGAGCGATCGCAGCCTGCGGTACTGGGCGGCTCAGCTCGATCGGCTGCCCGCGTGGCATCCCGCCGAGCCGGCGACCCCCCGGCAGCCGCGGTTCTGGGAGCTGGTGATGTGCTCGCCCGCGCTGGCGCTCGGCCTGCGCGCGGCCGAGGCGAGGACCGGGATCGGCAGCACCTACGTGCTGCTGGCCGCCTACTCGGTGGCGGTGGCGCAGGTGTTCGGCCGCAATCCGAGCGTGGCCCAGATCGTGGTCGGCAACCGGTTCCGCCCCGGCTTCGCCGACCTGGCCGCGCAGGTCTCCCAGCACGGCATCTGCGTGGTCGACACCGCGGACGCGACCTTCGACGAGGTCGTGGCCAGGGCGCAGAGCGCGGCGACGAGCGCGTCGTTCTACGGCTACTACGATCCCGACCGGTGCGCCGCGCTGCTTGCCGAGAGCGCCGCCCGGCTCGGCGGGCCGCCGGAGATCTCCTGGCACCTCAACGACCGGCGCGGGGTGGCCGCTCCGCAGGACGGCGGCGCCGAGGACGGCGGCGCGGCGCCCACCGCGCGGCAGCTGACGGCGGCGCTGCCGCTGACCGAGGTGCGCTGGGGTCGTAAGGAGCCTGCGTTCGACGGCGACCTGTTCCTCCAGGTCGACTCCGAACATCCGCTCGCCGACCGCCGGGCTCTCGCGCGGGGGCTGCCCGCGGTGTACCTGGAGGTGTGGACCGACACCCACCAGTTCGCGCTTGCCCAGATCGAGGCGTTCGCGCGCGCGATGGAGTCGGTCGTGGTGGAATCGGCCCGCGGAGCGCGGATCACGGCGCCCCGCGGATGAACCGCCGGCCTCGCGCCCGCGTTCGATCCCTGGCACGCGCCGGTTTCCGCAGGCATCCTTCGTGAGACGGGCCGACGGGCGTAGACAGCAGCGATAGCAGCCTTCTGTGGGGGTCAGCCACGTGGACAGCAGCGGACCGCAGTCCCGCCCGCCCGATCGCGGGTCTGCGCTTGAGGTGGTGGCGTTCTTTCTGCCGCAGTACCACCCGATACCCGAGAACGACCGCTGGTGGGGGGCCGGTTTCACCGAATGGACACACGTGGCCGCGGCGCGTCCGCTCTTCGACGGCCATGTGCAGCCGCGCCTGCCCGCCGATCTGGGTTTCTACGACCTGCGCGTGCTTGAGACGCGCCGAGCGCAGTGGGAGCTGGCGGCCCGGTACGGCGTGACCGCCCTGTGCTACTGGCACTACTGGTTCGGCGGCGGCAGTCAGCTGCTGACCCGGCCGGCCGCGGACCTCCTGGCGCACCCGAAGCTACCCCACCGCTACTGCCTGGCCTGGGCGAACCAGAGCTGGACCGGGGTCTGGCACGGCCGCGGGGACGAAGTGCTCCAGCGGCAGCTCTACCCCGGCGAGAGCGACGACGTGCGCCATTTCAGCCAGTTGCTGCCGCATTTCCGGGACGAGAGATACCTGACCGTCGAAGGCAAACCGGTGTTCTACCTCTTCCGTCCGGACGACGTGCCCGACCTGGCCCGGCTCGTGGCGCTGTGGCGCCGGCTGGCCGTGGAGGCGGGCCTGCCGGGGCTCTATCTCATCGGCGACGCTGACGGCGCGTGGGTGCAGGACGTGGACCAGCCGCTGGACGCCGCGGTGTGGAATCCCGCCCCGCCGCCGCGGGGGCACGAGCTGGAATCCGGCTTTCCGGGCGTCGCGCTGCGCGAGAACCCCAGGGCGTTTCCGTACGACAAGGTGTACGCCGACTGGCTGCTTTACGGGCACAAGACGTCGGTGCGGCGGTTCCCGTGCGTCGTGCCTGGCTTCGACAACACGCCGCGGTCGGGACGGCGCGGGATCCTGCTGCACCGGCCCGACCCCGACGTGTTCGAGGAGGCGGTCAGGGCGGCCGCGGGCCTGGAGCGCGCGCAGAGCGGCCCGCGCATCATGTTCGTCAAGTCCTGGAACGAGTGGGCCGAGGGTTCGGTCATGGAGCCCGATCAGATCCACGGCCGCGCCTTCCTGCGCGCGCTCGAACGCGGCCTGACGCCGGTGGTGTGACCGGTATCAGAGTGTGTGCGCCGTCAGATGACGCGCTGCCCCTTGCCCAGCGCGATGATCCCGTTCGCGGAAGCGTAGTACAGCTCCCGGTCGCGTTCCGCGTTGACGCCGACCGTGGCGCCCGGCGGCACCACGATGTTCTTGTCAAGGATGGCGCGGCGCACCACCGCGCCGCGCCCGATGCGGACGTTGTCGTGCAGCACGGAGCCCTGCACGACGGCACCTTCCTCCACGATCACGCCCGGTGAGAGCACCGACTGGGTGACCTGGCCGGTGATGATGCAGCCGGGCGCGACCATCGACTCGCTCGCGATCCCGCCCGCCACGAACTTCGCGGGCGGCAGCTGCATGGACTGGGTGTAGATCGGCCACTCCCGGTTGTAGAGGTTGAAGACCGGGTGGACCGAGATCAGGTCCATGTGCGAGTCGTAGTACGCGTCCAGGGTGCCCACGTCCCGCCAGTAGCCGTGGTCGCGGGCGGTCTCGCCGGGCACGTGGTTCTCGTCGAAGTCGTAGACCTGCACCTGGCCGAGCTCGGTCAGCTTCGGCAGGATGCTGCCTCCCATGTCGTGCACCGAGCGCTCGTCGTCAGCGTCCTGGTTCAGCGCGTCGAGGAGCACCTTCGTGGTGAAGATGTAGTTGCCCATCGACGCGTACACGCGGTCCGGGTCGCCGGGCAGTCCCGGCGGGTCGGCGGGCTTCTCCAGGAAGCGCTCGACGCTCACGCCGTCGGAGGCGGGCATGATCACGCCGAACGACGGTGCCTCCGCGCGCGGGATACGGATGCCGGCGACCGTCGCGCCGGCGCCGCTGTCGATGTGCTGGCGCAGCATCTGGCGCGGGTCCATCCGGTAGACGTGGTCGGCGCCGAACACCACGATGTAGTCGGGGTCCTCGTCCTGCACGAGGTTGAGCGACTGGTAGATCGCGTCGGCGCTGCCGAGGAACCAGCGCGGGCCGAGCCGCTGCTGGGCGGGCACCGGGGTGACGTAGTTGCCCAGCAGGTTCGACATCCGCCAGGTGGTCGTGATGTGCCGGTTCAGCGAGTGCGACTTGTACTGTGTCAGCACACAGATGCGCATGACGTCGCCGTTGACCAGGTTCGAGAGCACGAAGTCCACCAGCCGGTAGGTGCCGCCGAACGGCACGGCCGGCTTGGCGCGGTCGGCGGTCAGCGGCATCAGCCGCTTGCCCTCGCCGCCCGCGAGCACGATTCCCAGCACTGAAGGCCCGCCGCGCATCCGCCGTCCCCTTGCCCTGTCGTTGTCGCTGTCCGCCTGTCCGGTACCCCGGGACTGCTCTTATCTCCGCGCGAGCCGCTCGTACACCGCCACGGTCCGGCGGGCGATCGCGTCCCAGCCGAATTCCCGCACCGCGCGCTCGCGGCCGGCCTCGCCCATGCGAGCGGCGCCGGCCGGGTCGCCGATCGTGGCGGTGAGCGCCTCGGCGAACGCCGCCTCGAAGGCGGCCGGGTCCTTCTCGTCGTACGGGACGAGCAGGCCGGTGGTTCCGTCGCGCACGACCTCGGGAATGCCGCCGACGGCCGAGGCGACCACGGGCGCGCCGCAGGCCATCGCCTCCAGGTTGACGATGCCCAGCGGCTCGTACACGGACGGGCAGGCGAACACCGCCGCGTGGCTGAGCAGCTGGATGACGTCGGGGCGGGCGAGCATCTGCGGGATCCAGAGCACCCCGTCGCGTATCTCGCGCAGCTCGTCCACCAGCTCGCGGAACTCCCGGTCGATCGCGGGCGTGTCCGGGGCGCCCGCGCACAGCACCAGTTGCGCCGAGGGCGGCAGTGCGCGGGCGGCGCGCAACAGGTGCGGCACGCCCTTCTGCCGGGTGATGCGCCCGACGAACAGCACGTACGGCCGGTCCGGGTCGATGCCGTGCCGGGCCAGTGCGTCGGTGCCGGGGTCGGGGCGGTAGAGCGCGGTGTCGATTCCGTTGTGCACGACGTGGACGCGCGCGGGCTCCAAGGCGGGGTAGCAGCGCAGGATGTCCTCGCGCATCCCGTGTGAGACGGCGATGACCGCGTCCGCGGACTCGATCGCGGTGCGCTCGGCCCAGCTCGACAGCGCGTACCCGCCGGCCAGTTGCTCGGCTTTCCACGGGCGCAGCGGTTCCAGCGAGTGCGCGGTCATCACGTGCGGGATGCCGTAGAGCAGCTTCGCCAGGTGTCCGCCGAGGTTCGCGTACCAGGTGTGCGAGTGGACCAGGTCACGGTCCGCGACGGCCGCCGCCATGGCCAGGTCCACCGAGAGGCTGCGCAGCGCCTCGTTGGCGTCGGCGAGTTCCTGCGCGGGGGCGTGCCGCCGCACGCCCGGATCGTCTTCGGTGGGCTGCGCGCCGGCCCAGCAGTGCACCCGCAGGTCGGTCAGCGCGCGCAGTTCCCTGGCCAGGAATTCCACGTGGACGCCGGCGCCGCCGTAGACGTCGGGCGGGAATTCCTTGGTCAGCAGTCCGACTCTCACGGGCGGCTCCCGGTTCATGTCGCCGTTGTTTCATGTCGCCGAGTACGGACATTCATGCCAAGGAGACCATAGCCCAGCCTGGGCGGTTAGGCGAGCATGTGCGACAGCGGCGCCGCGCACACCGCGCGCGGCGCGCGGCGCGCCCGGAATCCGGACTCTTACGACGCCGGTGCCGGTCGCCGGTGGGAGCGGAGGCGGGCGATCGGTGCGCCGCGTTCGCCGGCCGCGTTCGCAGCACTTGCCACGTACCCGCCGGCGACCGACGATGGCCCCAGGAAAGGCCGCCGGCCCGACCGGCACGCGAGAACGCAGGAGGAGTCATCATGACGAAGATCCTGATCCTGACCGGGGACGCCGCGGAAGACCTCGAGGTGATGTACCCCTACCAGCGCTTGCTGGAGGAGGGCTACGAGGTGCACATCGCCGCGCCGACGAAGAAGAAGCTCCAGTTCGTGGTGCACGACTTCGTGGAAGGCTTCGACACGTACACGGAGAAGCCCGGCCACAGCTGGCCGGCCGACGTCGCTTTCGCCGACGTGGACCCGGCCGAGTACGCCGCGGTGGTCCTGCCGGGCGGCCGCGCGCCCGAGTACCTGCGCAACGACCCCGAGTGCCAGCGCATCCTGCGCCACTTCTTCGCGGCCGACAAGCCGGTGGCGCAGTTGTGTCACGGGCCGCTGATCTCCGCCGCGGCGGGTCTGCTCGACGGGCGGCGCAGCTCGGCCTACCCGGCGCTGGCTCCCGACATCACGGCCTCGGGCGGCCAGTTCGTCGACGGCGAGGCGGTCATCGACGGCGTGCTGGTCTCCGGGCGGGCCTGGCCCGACCATCCGGCGTGGATGCGCGAGTTCATGCGAATCCTGCGGGCCAAGGCGCCGGCTCAGGGCTGACCGCGCGCGGCACAGCCACGAGCCACCGCCGCTACTGCCACCGCCGACGAGCTGCGCCGCGGGGTTCTCGGGGCGTCGGTTCTCCGGGCGTCGGTTCTCGGGGCGTCGGTTCTCGTGACTCGGGGTTCTCCCCCGGTTCTCCCCTAGTCCTCAAGTCGTCGGACCCGCAGTGCCTGAGTATCAGGGACGCCCGCGCAAGTCCATCCCCGGGCAGGACGTCAGGCTCTTGCGTCGCGCCTAGCCTGGCCGGGTGGTTGATGACATCGCTGCTGCGCACGGCCCTACGGAACACGACTCGGGCACCGGCCGCCCGCGCGCCGCCGGACACGATCCCGGTACCCGGCGGCGCGCCGCCGGGCGGCGCTGGCTGGTGCACGTGCTCCTGATCGTCACGCTCGGGTTCTGCCTGCTGTTCGAAGCGGTGCTGACCCTGCACATCCTCCTCGGCTTCGTGTTCGTCTATCTCATCGCCGCGCACTTGTGGCAGCGCAAACGCACCTCGATGTCGCTGCTGAACAGGCTGCGCCGCCCGGGCGGCTGGCATCGCCCGGCCGGCCGCCTGGCTCTCGCGGACGCCGTCCTGCTCGCCCTGACCGCGGTCATGTTCGTCTCAGGTCTCTGGGACTGGCAGCTTCAGCGCACCACGATCCGCTGGCATGCGCTCTCGGGCGTGCTGCTCACGATCGTCACGGTCGTGCACACGGTCAGGCGGCGCAGACGGCTGCGCAGCTCAGCGATCAGCTGAGGCTCTGCGCGTGAGACCCGTCGCGGAGGGCTGATTTCAGCGCTCCGCGGTTCGCTTGCACCTGCTTTCACGCCCCGCACGGCGCTATCTGCACCTGCGTCGCCCAGCCGGTCCGACTGCTGACCCGGGGCGCGCGCGCCCGTAGCATCTCCCGGTGGCCGAGAGCGAAGCAGACATCGAATCCGGTCGGAGCGGTATCCGGGGTCTGATACCCGGCCGGCTTTCCGGCTGGGCCGCGAGCGCGACGCTGCGCGGCTGGGCCGGTCCGCTCGCGGTGGCCGGCATCGGGGCCTGGCTGCGGTTCGCCGACTTGTCCACGCCGCAGGACGTGGTCTTCGACGAGGCGTACTACGCGCCGCAGGCGTACGGGATCCTGCGGTTCGGGGCCGAGCACGTGGTCAGCAGCTTCACCGACTCCGAGATCGTGGGCGGCAAGAGCACGGACATCTTCGTCTACGGCGGGCAGTTCGCCGCTCATCCGCCGTTCGGCAAGGTCGAGATAGCCGCCGGGGAGTGGCTCTTCGGCCTCAATCCGTTCGGATGGCGTTTCGCGGCGGCGTTCGCCGGCTCTCTGGCGATCCTGCTGCTGGCCCGGATCACGCGGCGGTTGACCGGTTCCACGCTGCTGGGATGCGTCGCCGGGCTGCTGCTCGCGCTCGACGGGCTGGAACTGGTGATGAGCCGCACGGCGATGCTCGACGTGTTCGTGATGTTCTGGGCGCTGGCCGGATTCGGCTGCTTGGTCATCGATCGGGACCGAAGGCGCGCCCGCCTGGCCGAACCGGGCCCGCGCCCGGAAGCCCGCCCGGACGCGCACGCGCGGTCGAAGTCGCACTCGCCGTCGCCGTCGCTGCCGAACCCGCCCCTAGACGCGGGTGCGAAGCTGCCTCCGGTGCGCTGGTGGCGGCTCGGTGCGGGCGTCTGCCTGGGCCTGGCGGCCTCGTGCAAGTGGAACGGGCTGTACTTCCTGGTCGGGTTAACGCTGCTGTCGCTCGCCTGGGACGGCTCGGCGCGCGCCGCGGCGGCGTCGGTCACGGCCGCGCGGCGACCGCGCGTGCCGATCAGGGCTCTGCTTCGCGACGGCGCCGGAACGGTGGCGGGCCTTTGGCCGGCGGCCGCCGTCGCCTACCTGGCGACGTGGCGCGGTTGGTTCACCTCGACCATCGGCTGGGACCGGTACTACGCGCAGCAGCACGGCGTGCACACGCCCGTGATCTCCACGTTGTATTCGTGGTTTGAGTATCAGCGCGAGATGTTCGTGTACGACACGTCGCTGGACACCCCGAACACGTTCGCCTCCCATCCGTGGACGTGGCCGCTGCTCACGCACCCGGTGCGCTTCTACTACGCGGCGCCGCGTTTCGCCGAGAACCATTGCGCGATCCCGGCGGGCTGCGTGCAGAACGTGCTGGCCGTCGGCACTCCGGCGATCTGGTGGCCGGCGCTCGCGGCGCTCGCCGTCGCGGCGCTGGTGTGGCTGCGGCGACGGGACTGGCGTTTCGGCGCGGCGCTCGCCGGCGTGGCGGCCGGGTGGCTGCCGTGGTTCGCGTTCCCGGGCCGGACCCAGTACTTCTACTACGCGGTGTCGTTCGAGCCGTTCCTCATTCTCGCGTTGACGCTGTGCTTGGGGCTCCTGCCGGCCCCGCGGAGCGCGGCCGCGTCCGTGTCGCGGCGCCGCAGGCTGGTCGGCGGTGCGGTCGTCGCCGGCTACCTCGTCGTGGTCGCACTGAACCTGGCGTACCTGTATCCGGTCCTTACCGGCCGCCCCATCTCGTACGTCGCGTGGATCGCCAGGATGCTGATGCCCGATTGGGTCTGATCGCGCTCGGGCGCAGGAGCGGAAACGACCGACCGCCGCGCCACGGGTTCCCTTGCGAAGCGCCCGCAGACCGCTCGCAGGCCGCTCGCGGCGGTCACGAAGCGGTTGCCTCGGCCGGCCGGTCCGCGGGCGAGCGCGACGGGATGAGCCGGTCGAGCTTGAGCGCGACGTACCCGAGCGACGACAAGACCGCGACGACCAGCAGTTCGAAGGCGCTCAGCGGCTGCGTGTTGAGCAGGTCCTGCAGCACGGGCACGTAGAGCCCGGCGAGCTGGAGGACGAGCGCGCCGGCGATCGCGACCGGCAGCAACGGGTTGTCGCGTGTGCCGGGCCGGGCCCGCGACGCCAGACCCACCGTCAACTGCGTCGCGCCCAGGGCGAAGAACGCCATGCTCTGCCATGGCCGGCCGGTCGAGTGTCCCCACACCGCCACCCCGAGCGTGACCGCGCTGATGACGGCGCCGACTCGCAGGATGCGCTGCCAGAGCCCCGCGCCGAGCACGCTCTCGGCCGGCGGGCGCGGCGGGCGCAGCATCGCGCCCGGTTCGACCGGTTCGCTGCCCAGCGCGACCCCCGGCAGACCGTGTGTCAGTAGGTTGACCCAGAGGATCTGGGAGGGAAGCAGCGGGAGCGTGAGCCCGAACAGCGGGCCGATCAGCATCACCGCGATCTCGGCGGTGCCGCCGGCCAGGCCGTAGAGCAGGAAGCGCCGGATGTTGGCGTACACGCGGCGCCCCTCCTGAGCGGCGGCCACCACGGTGCCCAGCTCGTCGTCGGCGAGCACCAGATCAGAGGCCTGACGCGCGACTTCGGTGCCGCGCCGGCCCATGGCCACGCCGATGTCCGCGCGGCGCAGCGCGGGCGCGTCGTTGACTCCGTCGCCGGTCATCGCGACCACGTCGCCGACCGCCTGGTGCGCCTCGACGATGGCCAGTTTCTGCTCGGGCACGGCGCGCGCGAACACTCGCGCCCGGCGCAGCCTGACCGGGTCGATCTCGGCCAGGTGGCGGCAGTCGACGACCTCGCCGTCGCGCTCGAGGATGCCGAGTTCGACGGCGATCGTGCGGGCGGTGGCCGGGTGGTCCCCGGTGATCATCACCGGGATGATGCCGGCCGCCTGGCAGGCGGCGACCGTCGCCGCGGCTGAGGCGCGCGGCGGATCGAGGATCGCGATCAGGCCCAGCAGGTGCAGGCCCTGCTCCACCGCGGCGGCGTCGACGGCGCCGGACCCAGCGGTATCGATTCCGGCCGCACCGGATCCGGCGGCGCTGGTCACCGTCGAGCCGTCCAGAGCTGCGGCGGCGTCCGAGTACGCGACTGCCAGCACTCGGAGGCCGTCGCGTGCGTAATCCTCGGCGCGGCGCAACGCCTCGTCGAGGATGGTGGCGCAGTCCGCCAGGACCGGTGCGCGCAAGACGGCTTCCGGCGCACCCTTGCACACCACCCGCGTGCCACCGTCGGGCCGCTTGTGCAGCGTGGTCATCCGGCGGCGACCGCTTTCGAACGGCACCTCGGCGATCCGCTCGTAGACCGCGGTGATCGCGGCCGGATGCACGCCGAACCTGGCCGCGGCGGCGAGCAGGGCCGCCTCGGTGGGGTCGCCCACGGCCGTCCACGGCGCGCCGGGTTCCGCCGGCGGCCGGAGGGACGCGTCGTTGCAGAGGCAGCCCGCGGTCAGCAGTTCCGCCAGGTCCGCGTCGGCACCCGTGGTCAGCGCCAGCCCGTCGCGGGTGACCTGCCCCTCGGGCGCGTAACCGGAGCCGCTGACCTGGGCCTCGCCTCCATCCGGGGTCCACAGCCGACGGGCGACCATGACGCCCTCGGTGAGGGTGCCGGTCTTGTCGGTGGCCAGCACTGTGACCGAGCCCAGTGCCTCGACCGCCGGAAGACGGCGCACCAGGGCCTGCCGCGCGGTCATTCGCCGCGCGCCCAGTGCCAGAGCCAGGGTGACGACCGCGGGCAGCGACTCGGGCACCGCGGCGACCACGAGGCTGATCGCGGTCACCACCATCAGTTCGACGGACTGGCCGCGCGCCAGACCGAGGCCGAGCACCACGGTGCACAGCACAACGGCCGCCAGCGCCAGCGCCCGGCCGACGCCGACGAGCCGGCGCTGCAGCGGGGTGAGCGTGGGAGCCGCGGTCATCAGCGCGGCGATCCGGCCCATCGCGCTGTGCGTACCCGTCGCGGTGACCACGGCCAGCCCTCGGCCCCGAACGACGACCGTGCCCGCCGAGACGATCGCGAGCGCGTCGGCTTGTTCGACGGCCGGCTGGTCGGCCGGTTGGTCGGCCGGTTCGCCCGCCGGACCAAGGTCGCGGGCTTGGTCCGGTGCCGAGGCGGCCGCCTTGCCGACCGGAACCGATTCGCCGGTCAGCGCGGATTCGTCCACCAGCAGCGCGGCGGCTTCCAGCACCCGGGCGTCGGCAGGCACGATCTGCCCTTCGGCGAGCGCGAGCAGGTCACCCACCACGACTTCGTCGGCGGGGATCTCTGCCTGCCGGCCGCCGCGCACGACCCGGGCGTGCGGCGCGGTCAACGCGTCCAAGGCGGTGATCGCCTGGTCGGCTTTGACCTCCTGCGCCACGCCGACGCTGGTGTTGACCACGATGACCAGCAGGATCACCCCCGCGTCGGTCCAGTCCCCGGTGGCGATGGTCAACGCGGCGGCCACCAGCAGCACCGCGACGAGAGGGTCGCGCAGTTGCATGAGCACGCGCCGCCACAGCGGTGTCCGCCGCGCCTGCGGCAGTGCGTTGCGGCCGTCGCGCGCCAGCCTCAGTCCCGCTTCCTCGGCCGAGAGGCCGTCGCGAGCGAACGCGCCGACGCCCGAAGACAGGGCGCTCTGGGAAGGCGCGGCGTCCTCGAAGCGCACAGTGTCATCGGAAGATGCAGTGTCGCCGGAAGCTGGGTCGCCGTCGCGGGCTGGGCCGCTCTCGGGCACTGGGTCGCCGTCGCGGGCTGAGCCGCTCTCGGGCACTGGGCCGTGGGCGGGCGCGACGCTACGAGCGGATCGGCCTTCGGTCGCGGGCATGGGAACCACCCTTCGCTGCGCGCGCCGAGGTCCGCCGCGCCTGCCTCGCCGCCGCACCGAACCCGGACTGACTTCGCCTACAAGTCTGCGGCAGATAGGCGCACCGCGCCCGTGGCTACCCTCCGTCTCCCGCCGGGCCGAAGGCCCGCAGATCAACCGGCCGGTCGACCCTGTACCCGGGACAGCGTCACTCGGGCGGACGCCCGCAGCCAATCTCTCATCAGGCGCGAGGAGCCCCACGCCCCGCCGACCGCCGGATCACGTTCCAGCCTGCGGGCTCGACACCGCGGACGGGCCGCCCGCCGCCTCCGTCGCACCTGCGATCACAGTCGCCACGAGTGAACCGTCAGCCTGCTCGCGCAGCCGCGCGAACACGACCGCGCCCGGGTTCAATCGAAAGCTCGATTCAAAACCTTCTGACACCTTTCATGCGTCATCTATATCGAGTCGCTCAGCTATATCGAGCAAATAGTGGGGCAATTTCGAACTCGCCGCAAGCACCTCGATGCCAACGAGGCACCCGTTCTCGTCGAAGTCGAGGTTGATCATCCCCCCGACCTCGACCGGATCGCAGGGATACATATGCGCCACGTTTGGCCGCGCTTGCGGTTCGGCCAAGTAGACATAAGCCGCGTTCGCCTTCTTATCGTACGTAACTCTGATGTCCGCCACGATCAGCGCCCTCCCTGGAGGCGATTGATGTAAGCCTGATCCACATCAGTCATCACGGTGTTTATGTTGCCATCGATCGTTTTGGCAACAAACACCTTGGATTTCGGATCCCAGTACCCCAGCTTCCACTGATCATCGTGATAGTAAGAGAAGGGGTCTCTTCCAAGGACCGCCCGAGCATCCTCTTCCGAAACTCCACGCTGCCCCAGACGCTGTATTGCATGATTTGTGAGGTCATTGGCCTTATCGGCCACCTCGGCGGCAGGCTGCTCGTATGTAATGTCACCGATGCCCTCACATTTACACGAGGCAGCGTGTCCAGGGAAATAGCCATCGCAATTGTGGACGAGTACTGGGGTTGATCCCGCCACGACATAGTACGTGTGGCGCGGGCAGCCTCGTCACCAGGGTGTTTACGTCACTGAGCTGCTCCTTCGCGGCCGCTGGAGTTCGCTGGCGGCCGCCACCGTATGGGGACGTTGCCGTCGCGATCCACCGTCAAGGTACCCGATTGGCCTAGACCATGAATTGGAATTTGCAATTCGCTGACCTGCGGGAACGATACCGGAATTGGCCATTCTTGTGCGGCCGCGCGCGCAGTCGCCTCGGGTCCGGGGCCGTAGGGCCGGGTTCGGTCCAGGCTCGGCCGCAGGCCGACCGCGCAGCGGCCGAAGGGCCTTGACCGGTTCCGGCCCGCCCCGGAGGATCGGGTGCGCGGGAGGCCTACGGCGCTGGCGCGGACCACCGGGCATGACCTACACTTGCTACAGATAAAATGTAGCCAGGAGGTCGCCATGCCCCGCAACGCCGTTCTCACCCACGCCACGCGCGTCGGCCCCGAGGAAACCGACCGCGCATTCCTCACCGCCCTCGACGATGACGAGCACCCCATGCGGCTGATCGCGCGCACCAGCGACGGGCGTGAGATCGAACTGCCCGAAGCGCTCGCCCGTATGCTACGTGCCGCCGCCCACGATCTGCTCGACGGCAACACGGTCCTGGCCCTGCCCCTGGAGACCCGGCTCACTCCCAACGAGGCGGCCGAACTGCTCGGCATCTCCCGCCCCTTCCTCCTCGAACTGATCGCCGCCGGCCGCATCCCCGCCGAACCCCTGCCCGACTCGCGCCACCGCCTCCTGCGCCTCGCCGACGTGCTGGCCTTCCAGGCCGAGCGGGAACGGCGCGGTGCGGCCCGACGCGCAATCATGCAAATCGTCGAAGACGAGAACCTGCCCTACTGACCCGTCACGAAGGCCAGCACCATGCCGCGCGTCCTGCCGGACACCAACGTCCTGTTCCCCTTCTCCCTCATGGACCTGCTCCTGGCCCTGGCCGAGGACTCCCTCATCGACCTGGTCCTGACCGACCGGCTCCTTGGCGAATGGGAACGCGTCATCGTCCGCGAACACCACCGCACCCCCGAGGCCGCCAAGAAGATCGCCGACCTGATCCGCACCGGCTTCGCCACCTCCCTCGTCCCGGAGTACGCCTACCAGCAAGAGATGACCGGACTCGACGGACCCGACCCCGACGACCTGCACCACATGGCCGCCGCCATCCACGCCCGCGCCGACACAGTGATCACCTGGAACATCGCCGACTTCCCCGCCACCACACTCGCCCCGCACGGCATCGCCGTCACCCCGCCCGACCCCTACCTATGCACTCTGCTCGAACGCTACCCCGACCAGATCCTACGCACCGTCACCCGCATGGCCGCCGAGAAGAAACGGCCCCCGATGACCACCCTCGACCTGATCGCGAAAATCGAGCACGCCGGCGTGCCCACCTTCGCCGGACGCTTGCGCCGCCTGGCCGCTGATCCAGCGGCCTGAGCCCGCGCCGCCTGCCGAGAACGATCCGGATCACCGGCCCCGCCATGATAATCACGATCACTGAGGCCCTGGAGCAGGCACTGGCCGACGCAGTGGCAGAACCCTGAGACTTGCATGGTCTGATTCCGCTCGGCGAGTTCCGGCCTTCCGGCGGCTGTTCTCGGGGCGGGGTACAGGGCCGGGCGGTCATGGCGGCGAAGACGAGGAATGACCGGCCCGGCACACCCCGACCCGCCGCACGCCCGCAGGGCGTGCCTTGAACCATGTAGAGAGAAGTTCAACCATGCCCCGTCTCCGGTGCGCTGCACGTGCTTTCCGGCCCCGAGCACTAACCCAGCGATAGCTGGTGGACGTGCCCGTCGTGGCGCGGCCGGGGATCAGACACCGTCTTCGGGGTGCACTCCGCGCGTGGGCCACGGCCTTCCGGGGCCAGCTGCGACCAGGGCTATT
>NZ_JAGSXH010000085.1 GCF_018283645.1 Actinocrinis puniceicyclus
TTCAGCGCCGCGTTCCCGCCCGCGGCCGCTGCGCCGTTGCCGCCGTACGCCGCGATCGTGCCGACGTTGACGATGCCGCGGGCCGCGATGAACAGCGGATTGCCGCCCGGCCCTCCGGCGCCGCCCGCATAGGTGCCGTCACCCGCGCCGGCGCCACCGCTCGCGCCTCCGGCGAAGTAGTGCGGGGCTCCCGTGCCGTCCGTCACCGACAGTGTCGCGACCTGTGGCAGCGCCCGCGGCAGAGTGCCACCCGGCATCCTGTTCGGCGGGTTCGCGGTGCCGCCGGCTCCGCCCGCCGTGCCCGAGCCGTTCTTTCCTCCCGCGCCGCCTACGGCCGTCGCACCCTTGCCCCACGTGCCGATCACCGACGTCCCCGCGGCCCCGGTGGCGTTCGCCGTGCTACCGGCCGGCGAGTTCGCGCCGGGCACCAGCGATCCCCAGGTCAGGTTGGAACCGGCCTTCGCGCCGCTCGCGGGCGAGTTCACGTAGGTCACGATGTAGCCGCCGTTGTTCGTCAGCGTGCCGGAGCAGTACAGCCGGAACGCAGCGGTACCCCCGCCGGCCAGTTGCAGCGTGCATCCCGGGGCGATGGTGAGTGAAGAGGCGTAGATGTCGCGCAGCGCCCAGTAGTAGTTGGCCTGTGAGCCGCGGCCGATGAAACCGTACGTGTTGGTCCCGTCCAGGACGATCGCGCCGTCGCTGCCGTCACCGTATACGCCGTAGCCGCCGCCGTACTGCAGCGCGCCCTGACCGTACACCGTCGTGCCCAGGTCGGGCGTGAGGAAGCAGGCCACCGTAGCGGCGTTCGCGGCGAGAGGGAGCGCGGGCTGTGAACCGGACGGTAGCCAGGTGACGTTCATGAAGGTCACGCTGTGCCCACCGGTCGAGTCCTGCGTGATGACGACAGTCGGCTCGATCGTCACCATGGGGCTCGGCGCGGTGCCCGAGTACGTGAACGTGAAGCGCGTCGTGCCGGTCACCGTGGCGGTGAAGGTATCCGCTTGCGCCAGATCCAGCGTCACATCTCCGGATACTGAGTTCAGTGCCAGCGTGGTGCCGGGCGCTGTCGCAGTGGCAGCGGCGTCGGCTGCCGGTGCGGCGATCACGGATTCGGCGAGCGCGATGCCCGGCAGTCCCATGGTGGTGAACAGCATCGAGCGACGAGAAGTAGGCACCGAAAGCCCGCCTTCAGTTGAAGTGGACAGGTCAGGTGAGGAGGCTCATTCCGAGCTCGTGGCACGATTCCCCCCGCACGCCGCCGAATGCTACTCCGGTGGCCTGATGCGCGTCGTCGTGGCCTGATGCCGGTCGGCGGGGGCAGGGCCGACGCCGTGAGCGCTCGGGCGGCTGTCGCTCACTGGGCCGGGGCCAGCGTGTTGGTCAGCCATTTCAGCGCGTCGGGCACGTCGTTGTACCAGGTGTTGAAGTTGTGCCCGCCGATGTCCGAGATGTCGGTGGTGATGAGCGTCGGCGGCTTGGCGAGGCCGACGAACTGCATGGTGGCGGAGTAGTTCTCGTCGCCCTGCCTGCTGGCGGTCAGGAACAGGGACACCGGCGGCGAGGGCAGATGCCTGATGCGCCACATCAGGTCGTTCTCGTTGCGCACGTCCTGGCTGTCGCCGTAGAGCGTGCCGGTGGTGCTGTCCTGGAGCGCGGCGAAGTAGCCTGAGATCGAGGCGCCGGCGGCGAACCGGTCCGAGTAGAGCATCGGGATCTTGACCGCGCAGTAGCCGCCGGTCGAGTCGCCCACCACGCCCCAGTACCTGGCCCCGGACTGCACCCGGTAAGCGCTCTGCACGGCCGTGGGGATGTCCTCGACCCAGAAGGTCAGCGCCTGCGGGCCGCCGGGCACGTCGGTGCACTCGGTGTCGCGTCCGGACACGATCATCGGGGTGAGCATGATCAGCACGACGGGCCGGTCGGCTCCGTCCTGGATTCCGGCGAGCAGCCTGGCCGGGAACCGCAGCCGGGTGGACATCTCGTCGGCCGAGCCGGGGAAGCCGGAGGGCACCAGCGCGGCCGGGAATCTGAGGTTCTCGTACTTGGGCTGGAAGTACTGCGGTGGCAGGTAGATCTGGACGTTCTGGGTCAGGCCGCTTCGCGGTCCGGTGATCTTCACGTACTGGATCTGGCCGTACTTCTTCGGGTCCGATCCGCCGAGCAGCGCCGAGCCGCCCTTGCCGTCGACGACGAGCGCGGTGTTCCGGCCGGATGGACCGCCGGGGACGGCGGACACGTTCCCGCCGGCGCTCGCCACGGCGGCGACGGGGCTTGGCTGGGCCATGGTGATGGTGTTCTTGGGGTGCAGCGTCCCGAACAGGTCGCTCCAGGAGGCGTAGAACTCGAAGTCGGCGTTGACCAGCGCCGCGAACAGGGCGAGCGCGGACAGTTGCGCCACGGCGAACAGGCCCACCCGCCCCGCGACCGGCTTGACGCCGCTGCCGCCCAGGCGCGGCCACAGCACGATGACGCCGGCGAACAACGCGAGGGTGATGATCGCCAGCAGCGTGAGAAAGGGCGCACCGTCCAGGCTGAGCACGCGGCATCCACCTTCGTCGAACCGTCTTCACCGGGCCCGGTGCGATCGCTGACACGCGACACTCGTAACTTCCGCTGCTTGTACAGGACGCAATGACCTGATGCGCAGTTGCGCGCTCGCCTCGTGGACGCGAGCACGAAGCGGCCCGGGACTCCGTGGAGTCCCGGGCCGCTCGGTGTTCCTGTTCGAGCCCTACCGCCAGACCGCCGGTGCTACTTGACGATCTTGGTGACCCGACCGGCGCCGACGGTGCGACCGCCCTCGCGAATCGCGAAGCGCAGGCCCTCCTCCATGGCGATCGGCTGGATCAGCGCGACCGACATCTCGGTGTTGTCGCCCGGCATGACCATCTCGGTGCCCTCGGGGAGGGTCACCACCCCGGTCACGTCGGTGGTGCGGAAGTAGAACTGCGGACGGTAGTTGTTGAAGAACGGCGTGTGCCGACCGCCCTCGTCCTTGGACAGGATGTAGACCTGGCCCTCGAAGTCGGTGTGCGGGGTGATCGAACCGGGCTTGACCACGACCTGGCCGCGCTCGACGTCGTCGCGCTTGGTGCCGCGCAGCAGCAGGCCGACGTTCTCGCCCGCCTGGCCCTCGTCGAGCAGCTTGCGGAACATCTCCACGCCGGTGACCGTCGTGGTCTGCTTCTGCTCGCGGATGCCGACGATCTCGACCGTCTCGTTGACCTTGATCACGCCGCGCTCGATACGACCGGTGACCACGGTGCCGCGGCCGGTGATCGTGAAGACGTCCTCGATCGGCATGAGGAACGGCTTGTCGATCTCGCGCTCCGGCTGCGGGATGGCCTCGTCGACCGCGTCGAGCAGGCCGAGCAGCTTCTCGCTCCAGTCAGGGTCGCCCTCGAGCGCCTTGAGCGCGGAGACACGCACGACCGGCAGGTCGTCGCCCGGGAACTCGTACTCGCTCAGCAGCTCGCGGACCTCGAGCTCGACGAGCTCGAGGATCTCCTCGTCGTCCACCATGTCGGCCTTGTTCAGCGCGACCACGATGTAGGGCACGCCGACCTGGCGGGCCAGCAGCACGTGCTCCTTGGTCTGCGGCATCGGGCCGTCGGTCGCGGCGACCACCAGGATCGCGCCGTCCATCTGCGCGGCACCGGTGATCATGTTCTTGATGTAGTCCGCGTGACCGGGGCAGTCGACGTGCGCGTAGTGGCGCTTCTCGGTCTGGTACTCGACGTGCGCGATCGAGATGGTGATGCCGCGCTGGCGCTCTTCCGGGGCCTTGTCGATCTGGTCGAACGCAGAGGCCTGGTTCAGCGTCGGGTACTTGTCGTGCAGCACCTTGGTGATCGCCGCGGTGAGCGTCGTCTTGCCGTGGTCGATGTGACCGATGGTGCCGATGTTGACGTGCGGCTTAGTCCGCTCGAACTTCGCCTTCGCCACGATGTCCTCCTGTGGACGGGTGCGGTGCCGGATCGCTCAGGCTGAGCGCCCGGCGGCTTAACGGTGGTATCGGCTTGGGCTACTCGCCGCGCGCCTTCTTCACGATCTCCTCCGCGATGTTCCGGGGAACCTCGGCGTAGGAGTCGAACTGCATGCTGTAGGAGGCCCGGCCCGAGGTCTTCGACCGCAGGTCGCCGACGTAGCCGAACATCTCCGACAGCGGCACCAGGGCCTTGACGACCCGGGCGCCGAACCGCTCCTCCATGGCCTGGATCTGGCCACGGCGGGAGTTCAGGTCGCCGATCACGTCGCCGAGATAGTCCTCGGGCGTGGTGACCTCGACCGACATCATCGGTTCGAGCAGCGCGGGGCTCGCCTGGCGGGCGGCCTCCTTGAACGCCATCGAACCGGCGATCTTGAACGCGAGCTCCGAGGAGTCGACCTCGTGGTACGCGCCGTCCTGCAGGGTGACCTTGACGCCGACCAGCGGGTAGCCCGCCAGCACGCCGAACTCCATGGCCTCCTGGCAGCCCGTGTCCACGGACGGGATGTACTCCCGCGGGATGCGTCCGCCGGTGACCGCGTTGACGAACTCGTAGCCCTCGCCGCTCTCGATCGGCTCGATGCCGATGATCACCCGCGCGTACTGGCCGGAGCCGCCGGTCTGCTTCTTGTGCGTGTACTCGACCTTCGGCACGGCCCTGCGGATGGTCTCCCGGTAGGCGACCTGCGGCTTGCCGACGTTGGCCTCGACCTTGAACTCGCGGCGCATGCGGTCCACCAGGATCTCCAGGTGGAGCTCGCCCATGCCGGCGATGATGGTCTGGCCGGTCTCCTCGTCCGTGCGCACCTGGAAGGAGGGGTCCTCCTCGGCCAGGCGCTGGATCGCGGTGCCGAGCTTCTCCTGGTCGCTCTTGGTCTTCGGCTCGATGGCGACCGAGATGACCGGGGCCGGGAAGTTCATCGACTCGAGCACCACCGGGTGCGCCTGGTCGCAGAGCGTCTCGCCGGTCGTGGTGTCCTTCAGACCCATGACCGCGACGATGTCGCCCGCGCCGACCGAGGGGATCTCCTCGCGCTTGTTCGCGTGCATCCGGTAGATCTTGCCGATGCGCTCCTTGCGGCCCTTGACCGAGTTGAGCACCGAGGAGCCCGTCTCCAGCCGGCCGGAATACACCCGGACGAAGGTGAGCTTGCCCAGGTGCTGGTCGGTCATGATCTTGAACGCCAGCGCCGAGAGCGGCTCGGCGTCCGAGGGCTTGCGCTGGATGACGGCCTCCTCGTCATTCACCGCGTGGCCCTCGATCGCCTCGACGTCCAGCGGGGACGGCAGGTAGCGCACGATCGCGTCGAGCAGCGGCTGCACGCCCTTGTTCTTGAACGCGGTGCCGCAGAAGACCGGGGTCAGCGACGAGGCCAGGGTGGCCCGCCGGATGCCCGCGTAAAGCTGCTCCACGGTGGGCTCCTGGCCCTCCAGGTACAGCTCCATCAGTTCCTCGTCGGCCTCCGCGGAGGTCTCGACGAGCCGGTCGCGCCACTCGGCGGCCGCCTCGGTGTGCGTGGCCGGGATGTCGACGACGTCGTACATCTCGCCCAGCTTCGCCTCGGCGTTCCAGACCAGGGCCTTCATCGTCACCAGGTCGATGACGCCCTTGAAGTCCGCCTCGGCACCGATCGGCAACTGCATGACCAGCGGCACGGCGTTCAAGCGCGAGACGATCATGTCCACGCAGCGGTGGAACTCCGCGCCGGTGCGGTCCAGCTTGTTGACGAAGCAGATGCGGGGCACGCCGTACCGGTTGGCCTGGTTCCAGACCGTCTCGGACTGCGGCTCCACGCCGGCCACGCCGTCGAAGACCGCGACCGCGCCGTCGAGGACGCGCAGCGAGCGCTCGACCTCGATGGTGAAGTCCACGTGACCCGGGGTGTCGATGATGTTGATGGTGTGGTCGACGTCGTCCGTCTTCCAGTGGCAGGTGACGGCGGCGGAGGTGATGGTGATCCCCCGCTCCTGCTCCTGCTCCATCCAGTCGGTGGTGGCGGCGCCGTCGTGGACCTCGCCGATCTTGTAGCTCATGCCCGTGTAGTACAGGATGCGCTCGGTCGTGGTGGTCTTACCGGCGTCGATATGCGCCATGATGCCGATGTTGCGGACCTTGGCGAGGTCGAGCGCGGCGTTCGTGGCCATGGTGGCTCTGCTACTTTCGCGAGTCGGTTAAGGGTTGCTGCCGTGACTACCAGCGGTAGTGGGCAAAGGCCTTGTTGGCCTCAGCCATCTTGTGGGTGTCCTCGCGCCGCTTGACGGAGGCGCCCAGACCGTTGGAAGCGTCCAGTAGCTCGTTCATCAGCCGCTCGGTCATCGTCTTCTCGCGGCGGGCGCGGGAGTAGGTGACCAGCCAGCGCAGCGCCAGCGTGTTCGAGCGGCCGGCGCGCACCTCGACGGGGACCTGGTAGGTCGCGCCGCCGACGCGGCGGGACTTGACCTCGATCGCCGGCTTGACGTTCTCCAGCGCGCGCTTGAGCGTGATGACCGGGTCGGTGCCGGTCTTCTCGCGGCAGCCCTCCAGCGCCCCGTAGACGATGCGCTCGGCGGTGGAGCGCTTGCCGTCCAGCAGGACCTTGTTCACCAGGGAGGTGACCAGGGGGGAGTTGTAGACCGGGTCGATGACGACCGGGTGCTTCGGCGCGGGGCCCTTGCGAGGCATTACTTCTTCTCCTTCTTGGCGCCGTAGCGGCTGCGAGCCTGCTTGCGGTTCTTCACACCCTGGGTGTCGAGCGACCCACGGATGATCTTGTAGCGGACGCCGGGAAGGTCCTTGACTCGGCCGCCACGCACGAGCACGATCGAGTGCTCCTGCAGGTTGTGGCCGACGCCGGGGATGTATGCGGTGACCTCGATGCCGCTGGACAGGCGCACGCGGGCGACCTTCCGCAGGGCCGAGTTCGGCTTCTTGGGCGTGGTCGTGTAGACGCGGGTACACACACCGCGCCGCTGCGGGCTGCCCTTGAGCGCAGGAGTCTTGGTCTTGGTGACCTTGTCCTGCCGGCCCTTGCGGACCAGTTGCTGAATCGTGGGCACTGCTACTCCGTATTCCATTCGTGCCAAGCCTTCAGCCGGGCGCCATGTCCTCGCGGGCAGGGCTGCGGCCAGGCGTTCCTCTGGCGAAATTGTCTTGTTGACGCTGCACCCGGTTTCGGCGCGATGTCCGGATTCTCCGACCCACGCGGTCGGGTGTGTCGCGACTGTCTCTCAGGAACCCGACCCTGACATCGTGGGTCGCCGCGCCCGTGAGAGCTCCGTGCGATCCCAAGAGGGACTGATCGCGAGCACTAGCAGAAGCCTCTAGTCGCGCGCACGGACAGCCGGGGACACCCCAGGCACAAGGTGAGAGCGTACCGACGGGCCGTGCCTCCGGTCAAAACGGCCATCCATCCGGCGACCGCGGCGAGGGGCTCGCCCACACCCGCTCTATTCTCGCATGCCGGAATGCGTGGACAAATTCCTTATCCGGCAGGGCGATCGCACCCACACCGAACACCCGCCGATACGGCACCGGCCGTCGAGGTCACTGCGCCGCTGTACCGCCCGGCATCTGGGCCGCCTGCGACTGACTCCCCGGTCCGGCGCTGGCACTCGAAGCGGGCGCACCGGAGCCGCTGGGCGACGCGGGAACGCCGCCACCGCCGCCACTGCCGCCGCCGCTCGTCGGCGTCGAGCCCGTCGGTACACCGCTCGGCGACGGCGAGCCGCCCGTCGCGCTGGCCGCCGGCGAGCTCGGCGCCTGGCTGGTCGCGGCCGTGCTCGGCGGAGCGGGCGAGGTCGAGCCGGTCCTGTGCCCGAAGGTCGGGGCGGGCTGGCTGGCCACGGTGCTGACCGTGCCGTCCGGCAGGTCGACCGTCCCCGGGCTGCTGGACGGGACCACCGGGTTCAGTCCGCCTGGGCCGGCGGGGTGGGAGTTGAGGTTCGCCAGCAGCAGGCCGAGGCCGGCCAGCAGCGCCGCGACGAGCAGCCCCAGACCGAGCCAGGCGCCGCGTCTGCGGTCAGGCTCGGGCCGTGCGACGCGGGCCGCAGCCGCGCCCGCCATCGGAGCATCGATCACCTGTGTCTGCGCCGGGATCGCCGCGATCCCGGGCAGCGTGTCCCCGGCGCGTTCGCTTGCAGCGAACGGCAGGAAGCGCTCTTCCGCCTGCGCGGCCGTGGGCCGGCGGGCGGGATCGTGGGACAGCATCTGTCCAAGCAGGACGGCGAACCCGGCGGGCGCCCCGGCCTCCAGAAGCGGCCGCTGATCGACCTCGGCGCCCTCCCGCCCGCCGGGGCGTTCATCCTCGGCCGGCTCGTCCGGTGCCTCGTCCTGTGCCTCGTCCCGGCCCTTCGGCGCGCCGCCCGCGGCCTCGGTGCCCGCCGCGACGTACTCGGGTGCGGCGCCGACAGTCGCCTCCCACAGCATGAACGCGAGCGCATAGACATCCTCGGGTGCGCCGGCGGGCAGTTCGCGCTCGCCCGCGTCGTCGTCCTCGCCCTCCAGTGGGTCCGCTTCCGCGGCCGCGACCGGCTCCACGTCGTCCAGGCCGACATCGAAGATCTTGACCTGCCGGTCGTCGTGGATCGCGACGCTTTCCGGGCTCAGCGCGCCGTGCGCGATGCCGATCTCGTGCAGCGCGGCCAGCGCGGAACTGATCTGCCGGCCCCAGTCCGCGGCGCGCTGCCACGGATGCAACCCGCCGGCCATGATCTGACCGAGCGTGCGTCCCTCAGTCCATTCTGAGATCGCATAGCCGACCGCGCCGCCGCGCAGTTCGTCAGCCGTCCCCATGTCGTACACCGCGGCGACGCCCGGGTGGTTGAGCCGGGCGATCGTGCTGAGCGCCGCCCGCGCGACCGCGACCGACCCCTGTTGTCCGCCCTCATCGCCGACGGCGGTTTCGATGCGCGCGGTGACCGGGCGTGCCAGCCGCTCGTCGTAGGCCTGCCAGCGCTCCGCCGTGCCGGCCGAGCCCACGAACCGGTCCAGCCGGTACCGGTCAGCCAGCAGATCACCAGGCCGGCCGAGCGTCATCGGCGCGCCTCCCAGGAGCGAGAGTTCAGGTTGTCGCGAGTCATCGTGCCACGTCCGACGTGTGCCCACTGTCAGTCGCCACGCACAGGAGCAGGACTGCTACTTCACTGTGACCATGACGTTGGTGATGTCGATGTAGATGTGCAACGCGAGGTACAACAGCACCGCGCTCCACACGATCACGTACAACCATCCCAGCCGCCTTGCCCACACCGCCAGTGGCATGCCGTCGAGCGCTCCGCCCGAGGCCTCGATCTGGTGCAGCGCGGCTCGGGCCCGGCGTACCGCCATCAGCCCGCCGAGGACCGGCAGCAGCCAGCCGACGGTCGCGAACGCCATCGCCACGACCGCCGCGGGCGCCGTCTTACGCACGCTCCCCGGTGCGGGAGGTATCCCCCTGTGACCGGCGGCCGGCACCGCGCCCGCCGGAGGTTGATAACGGGGGCGGCCGAGCTCGTCATCGCCCTCGGTACTCATAGGGTGACCATAGCGCGTGGCAGGCCGCTGCGAACGCTCCACGGACAGGACCCCTGCCCGCGGCGCCCACCGCGGCCCGCGCACGCGCCGGCGCCCGCTCAGCCGGCCTGGGCCGGAATCCGGGCCACGCTCGCCGCGGCGAGGCCGAACTGCTCCAGTTCCTTGTTCCACCGCCGGTGCACGTTGACCTTGGTGGGCTTGGACCGGCCCGGGAGCATCAGGTAGAGCTTGCTCCAGATCAGACCCTTCTTCACCCGGACAATCGCCCCGGCCTGCACGGGGACGACCGCCACGATCTCCTTCGGCCGGTTCGCCATGCGCCCGGCCCGGTTCACTATCACGCTGGTGTTGGTCAGCGTGACGAAGTAGTACTTGCGCAACGCCTGCACGACGATGTTGTCAATCCACGGGCTCGGCCCCGTCATGCCGTGAACGCAACAGGCGAACTGCTCTCCCGCCGGCGCGACCGCGGACAGGTTCTCGATGATCTGCTTGCGCATTCCCGCTTTGGTAAAGGCCACGGCTGATCCCCTCGACTCGATGGACTTCTCGGCTCTCGCCGCGGCAGCCGCGGCGAGACCAGGCGAAGCTACCGAGTCGGCGGCATGAATCAAAGCGTTGTTCCGAAACTGTGTCCGAACTCGAAGGCACCGCGCCCGAGTGGGAGCCGGTTCAGAGGCGTTCACCCGACACGACATCGCGCCCCCGGCCGCGGCCCTGGGTCGAACCAGGACCGCGGAACCGGGGGCGCGGTGTCAGTACGCTGTGGCCCTGATCGGGCCGGCCTTCGCCTGCGTCAGCCGGCGTAGCCGCCGAAGTCGTACTCCTCCAGCGGGACGGCCTGGCCGGAACCCACGCCGAACGGCGCGTAGTCCAGGTCGTCGTAGCCCGCCAGCGAGTACATCTGCGCCTTGGCCTCCTCCGTCGGCTCCACCTTGATGTTGCGGTAGCGGTGCATGCCCGTGCCGGCCGGGATCAGCTTGCCGATGATCACGTTCTCCTTCAGGCCCACCAGCGAGTCCGACTTGCCGTGGATCGCGGCGTCGGTCAGCACCCGGGTGGTCTCCTGGAAGGAGGCCGCGGACAGCCACGAGTCGGTCGCCAGCGACGCCTTCGTGATGCCCATCAGCTGCGGACGGCCCGAGGCCGGCTGACCGCTCTCGGAGATGACCCTGCGGTTCTCCTCCTCGAACTTGCCGCGCTCGACCAGGTCGCCCGCCAGCAGTTCCGAGTCGCCGGTCTCGATGATCGTCACCCGGCGCAGCATCTGCCGGACGATGATCTCGATGTGCTTGTCGTGGATCGACACACCCTGCGAGCGGTAGACGCTCTGGACCTCCTGGACCAGGTGCACCTGCACCGCCCGCTGGCCGAGCACGCGCAGCACGTCGTGCGGGTTCGCCGCGCCCTGGACCAGCTTCTGGCCCACGGTGACGACCTCGCCCTCGCTCACCAGCAGCCGGGACCGCTTGGAGACCGGGTAGGCGATCTCCTCCGAGCCGTCGCCCGGCACGATCACGATCTTGCGGGTGCGCTCGGTGTCCTCGATCTTGACCACGCCCGCCGCCTCGGCGATCGGGGCGACACCACGCGGGGTGCGCGCCTCGAACAGCTCGATGACACGCGGCAGACCCTGCGTGATGTCGTCACCGGCCACACCACCGGTGTGGAAGGTGCGCATGGTCAGCTGGGTGCCGGGCTCGCCGATGGACTGCGCCGCGATGATGCCGACCGCCTCGCCGACGTCCACCAGCTTGCCGGTGGCCAGGCTGCGGCCGTAGCACATCGCGCACGTGCCGACCTTCGACTCGCAGGTCAGGACGCTGCGGACCTTGACCTCGAACACGCCGTGCTTGATCAGCTCGCCGATCGCCACGTCGCCGAGGTCGGCGCCCGCCTGGATCAGCGTCTTGCCTTCCATCACGACGTCCTCGGCGAGGTTGCGCGAGTAGACCGAGGACTCGACGTCGTCGGCGCGCCGCAGCGTGCCGTCCGCGCCCGGGGCCGCGATCTGCATCATGATGCCGCGCTCGGTGTTGCAGTCCTCCTCGCGGATGATCACGTCCTGCGACACGTCCACCAGACGCCGGGTCAGGTAACCCGAGTCGGCGGTACGCAGCGCCGTGTCCGCGAGGCCCTTGCGCGCACCGTGCGTGGAGATGAAGTACTCCAGCACGGTCAGACCCTCGCGGAAGGACGCCTTGATCGGACGCGCGATGGTCTCGTTCTTGGCGTTCGACACCAGGCCACGCATACCGGCGATCTGCCGCATCTGCATGATGTTCCCTCGGGCGCCCGAGTCGACCATCATGAAGATCGGGTTCTCCCGCGAGAAGTTGGCCTCCATCGCCTTGGCCACCTCGTTGGTCGCCTCGGTCCAGATGGAGATCAGCTCCTGCTGGCGCTCGTCCTTGGTGATCAGACCGCGCTCGAACTGCTTCTGGACCTTGTCGGCCTTCGTCTCGTAGCCCTCAAGGATCTGCGCCTTGGCCGGCGGCACCACGATGTCCTCGATCGCGATGGTGACGCCGGAACGGGTGGCCCAGTAGAAGCCCGCCGCCTTCAGGTTGTCCAGGGTCATCGCGACCTGGACCTTCGGGTAGCGCTCCGCCAGGTCGTTGACGATGGCGGACAGCTGCTTCTTCGAGATCGGCTCGTTGACGTACGGGTAGTCCAGCGGCAGCGCCTCGTTGAACAGCGCCCGGCCGAGAGTGGTCTTGAGCCGGAACGGCTGCCCCGACTCCCAGTCGTCCGGCGCGGTCCAGCCGCGCGGCGGCACCGCCTCGATCAGCCGCAGGTCGATCGGAGCCTGAAGGTCGAGTTCCTTGGCGTCGAAGGCCATGATCGCCTCGCCGACCGAACCGAAGAAGCGGCCGTCGCCGGTCACGTTCTGCCGGTCCATGGTCAGGAAGAACAGCCCCAGCACCATGTCCTGCGTCGGCGCGGTGATCGGGCGCCCGTTGGCCGGCGACAGGATGTTGTTCGAGGACAGCATCAGGATGCGGGCCTCGGCCTGCGCCTCCGCGGACAGCGGCAGGTGCACGGCCATCTGGTCGCCGTCGAAGTCCGCGTTGAACGCGGTGCACACCAGCGGGTGGATCTGGATCGCCTTGCCCTCGACCAGCTGCGGCTCGAAGGCCTGGATGCCCAGGCGGTGCAGCGTGGGCGCGCGGTTGAGCAGCACCGGGTGTTCGGTGATGACCTCTTCCAGCACGTCCCACACGACCGAGCGGGCCCGCTCGACCATACGCTTGGCCGACTTGATGTTCTGCGCGTGGTTCAGGTCCACCAGGCGCTTCATCACGAACGGCTTGAACAGCTCCAGCGCCATCGCCTTGGGCAGGCCGCACTGGTGCAGCTTGAGCTGCGGGCCGACCACGATGACCGAACGGGCCGAGTAGTCCACCCGCTTGCCCAGCAGGTTCTGCCGGAACCGGCCCTGCTTGCCCTTGAGCATGTCGCTCAGCGACTTCAGGGGCCGGTTGCCCGGACCGGTCACCGGGCGGCCGCGGCGGCCGTTGTCGAACAGCGCGTCCACGGCCTCCTGCAGCATCCGCTTCTCGTTGTTCACGATGATCTCGGGCGCGCCGAGGTCGAGCAGACGCTTGAGCCGGTTGTTGCGGTTGATGACCCGGCGGTACAGGTCGTTCAGGTCCGAGGTGGCGAACCGGCCGCCGTCGAGCTGCACCATCGGGCGCAGGTCCGGCGGGATGACCGGGACGCAGTCCAGCACCATGCCGTTGGGCGAGTTGTTGGTCTGCAGGAACGCCGAGACGACCTTCAGCCGCTTGAGCGCACGGGTCTTCTTCTGGCCCTTGCCGGTGCGGATCACCTCGCGCAGCGACTCGGCCTCGGCGTCCAGGTCGAAGGTCTCCAGCCGCTTCTGCAACGCGGCCGCGCCCATCCCGCCGGAGAAGTACAGGCCGAAGCGGTCCCGCATCTCCCGGTACAGGATCTCGTCGCCCTCAAGGTCCTGGACCTTGAGGTTCTTGAACCGGGTCCAGACCTCGTCGAGCCGGTCCAGCTCGCGCTGCGCCCGGTCGCGGATCTGCTTCATCTCCCGCTCGCCGGACTCGCGCACCTTGCGCCGCTGGTCGGCCTTGGCCCCCTCGGCCTCCAGGGCCGCGAGGTCCTCCTCCAGCTTCTTCTGCCGGGCCTCGAGGTCGGCGTCGCGCCGCTGCTCCAGCTGCTGGCGCTCCACCGAGACCTTGGCCTCCAGGGAGGGCAGGTCGCGGGTGCGCCGCTCGTCGTCCACCCAGGTGATCATGTAGGCGGCGAAGTAGATGACCTTCTCCAGGTCCTTCGGCGCCAGGTCGAGCAGATAGCCGAGCCGGGACGGGACGCCCTTGAAGTACCAGATGTGCGTGACCGGGGCGGCCAGCTCGATGTGGCCCATCCGCTCGCGGCGCACCTTGGCCCGGGTGACCTCGACGCCGCAGCGCTCGCAGATGATGCCCTTGAAACGGACCCGCTTGTACTTACCGCAGTAGCACTCCCAGTCCCGGGTGGGACCGAAGATCTTCTCGCAGAACAGGCCGTCCTTCTCAGGCTTCAGGGTCCGGTAGTTGATGGTCTCCGGCTTCTTGACCTCGCCGAAGGACCACTGGCGGATGTCCTCCGCAGTGGCAAGCCCAATGCGGAGCTCGTCGAAGAAGTTGACGTCAAGCACGTGTGTCAATCCTTATGGTTCGTCCCGCTTCGAGGGGGAAGGCCCGCGACGGGAACAAGTGAATCCATGATTCGGGAGTCTCGGGCCGCCGGCCGGGCGCTGCCGGCCGCGTCGCGCGGACGGGCGCCTGTCCGGCGACCAAGACTCAGACTTCTTCGACGCTGCTCGGCTCCCGCCGGGACAGGTCGATACCCAGCTCTTCAGCGGCACGGAAAACGTCCTCGTCCGTGTCGCGCAGTTCGATGTTGTTGCCGTCCGAGGAGAGGACCTCGACGTTCAGGCACAACGACTGCATCTCCTTGATGAGCACCTTGAAGGACTCGGGGATGCCCGGCTCCGGGATGTTCTCGCCCTTGACGATGGCCTCGTAGACCTTCACGCGGCCGAGCACGTCGTCGGACTTGATGGTCAGCAGTTCCTGCAGCGCGTAGGCCGCGCCGTAGGCCTCCAGCGCCCACACCTCCATCTCGCCGAAACGCTGGCCGCCGAACTGGGCCTTACCGCCCAGCGGCTGCTGCGTGATCATCGAGTAGGGGCCGGTGGAGCGGGCGTGCAGCTTGTCGTCGACCAGGTGGTGCAGCTTGAGGATGTACATGTAGCCGACCGAGATCGGGTACGGGAACGGCTCGCCGGAGCGCCCGTCGAACATCCGCGCCTTGCCCGAGCTGCCGACCAGCTGCACCCCGTCGCGGTTCGGCAGGGTGGAGCCGAGCAGGCCGGTGATCTCGTCCTCGCGGGCGCCGTCGAAGACCGGGGTCCCGACGTTGGTGCCCGGCTCGGCGTGGTCCGCTCCGATCGAGCGCAGCCGGTCCTTCCACTCCTCGTCGTCGCCCTCGACCTGCCAGCCGGTCTTGGCCACCCAGCCGAGGTGGGTCTCCATGACCTGGCCGGGGTTCATCCGGGAGGGCACGCCCAGCGGGTTGAGGATGATGTCCACCGGAGTGCCGTCCTCGAGGAACGGCATGTCCTCCTGCGGCAGGATCTTGGCGATGACGCCCTTGTTGCCGTGCCGGCCGGCCAGCTTGTCGCCGTGGGTGATCTTGCGCTTCTGCGCCACGTACACCCGCACCAGCTGGTTGACGCCCGGCGGCAGTTCGTCGCCCTCGTCGCGGTCGAAGATCCGCACGCCGATGACCTTGCCCTCTTCGCCGTGCGGCACCTTGAGGGAGGTGTCACGCACCTCGCGGGCCTTCTCCCCGAAGATCGCGCGCAGCAGCCGCTCCTCCGGGGTCAGCTCGGTCTCGCCCTTGGGCGTGACCTTGCCGACCAGGATGTCGCCGGGCACCACGTCCGCGCCGATCCGGATGATGCCGCGGTCGTCGAGGTCCGCGAGCACCTCCTCGGAGACGTTCGGGATGTCCCGCGTGATCTCCTCGGGGCCGAGCTTGGTGTCACGCGCGTCGACCTCGTGCTCCTCGATGTGGATGGAGGACAGGACGTCCTCCTGCACCAGGCGCTGCGAGAGGATGATCGCGTCCTCGTAGTTGTGGCCCTCCCAGGGCATGAACGCCACCAGGAGGTTCTTGCCCAGCGCCATCTCGCCCTGCTGGGTGCACGGGCCGTCGGCGAGCACCTGGCCGACCTCGACCCGGGCGCCCTCGTCCACGATCACCTTCTGGTTGAAGGAGGTGCCCTGGTTCGAGCGCTGGAACTTGGCCACCCGGTAGGTGGTCTGGGTGCCGTCGTCGTTGGTGGTCGTCACGTAGTCGGCGGTCACCTCGGTGACGACGCCCGGCTTCTGCGCGGCGACCACGTCGGCGGCGTCCACCGCGGCGCGGTACTCCATGCCGGTGCCGACCAGCGGGGCCTCGCTGCGCAGCAGCGGCACCGCCTGGCGCATCATGTTCGCGCCCATCAGCGCGCGGTTGGCGTCGTCGTGCTCCAGGAACGGGATCATCGCGGTCGCGACCGACACCATCTGCCGCGGCGAGACGTCCATGTAGTCGATCTCGCTGCCGGGAAGGTAGTCCACCTCGCCGCCGCGGCGGCGCACCAGGACGCGGTCGTCCGCGAAGGTGTCGTCGGCGGTCAGCGTCGAGTTCGCCTGCGCGATGATGAACCGGTCCTCCTCGTCCGCGGTCAGGTAGTCGACCTGGTCGGTGACCCGGCCGTCGACCACCTTGCGGTACGGGGTCTCCACGAAGCCGAAGGCGTTGATCCGCCCGTACGAGGCCAGCGAGCCGATCAGGCCGATGTTCGGGCCTTCAGGGGTCTCGATGGGGCACATGCGGCCGTAGTGCGAGGGGTGCACGTCGCGCACCTCGAAGCCGGCCCGCTCACGGGAAAGGCCGCCGGGGCCGAGCGCCGAGAGGCGCCGCTTGTGCGTCAGGCCGGAGAGCGGGTTGGTCTGGTCCATGAACTGCGAGAGCTGGCTGGTGCCGAAGAACTCCTTGATGGAGGCGACGACCGGCCGGATGTTGATCAGGGTCTGCGGCGTGATCGCCTCGACGTCCTGGGTGGTCATCCGCTCGCGCACGACGCGCTCCATGCGCGCCAGGCCGGTGCGGACCTGGTTCTGGATCAGCTCGCCGACGGTGCGCAGGCGGCGGTTGCCGAAGTGGTCGATGTCGTCCACCTCGACCACGACGGTCGGCGCGCGCCGTGCCGATTCCGCGCCGTCCGCCGCCTGGCGAGCCGGTGCCATCTCGGTCTCGCCCGCGTGCAGCTTCACCATGTACCGGATCGTGGCGACGATGTCGTCCACGGTCAGCACGCCCTGGTCCAGGCCCTGGTCCACGCCGAGCTTCTTGTTGATCTTGTATCGGCCGACCTTGGCCAGGTCGTAGCGCTTGGAGTTGAAGTACAGGTTCTCCAGCAGGTTCTGCGCGGCCTCGCGCGTCGGCGGCTCGCCCGGACGCAGCTTGCGGTAGATGTCGAGCAGCGCGTCGTCCTGGGTCGCGGTGTGGTCCTTCTCCAGGGTCAGCCGCATCGACTCGTAGTCGCCGAACTCCTCCAGGATCTTCGCGTCGTCCCAGCCGAGCGCCTTGAGCAGCACGGTGACGTTCTGCTTGCGCTTGCGGTCGATGCGCACACCCACGGTGTCGCGCTTGTCGATCTCCAGCTCGAGCCAGGCGCCGCGAGACGGGATCACCTTGGCGTTGAACACGTCCTTGTCGCTGGTCTTGTCCACGGAGCGCTCGAAGTACACGCCGGGCGAGCGCACCAGCTGGGAGACCACCACGCGCTCGGTGCCGTTGATGATGAAGGTGCCCTTGTTGGTCATGAGCGGGAAGTCGCCCATGAAGACCGTCTGGGACTTGATCTCGCCGGTCTCGTTGTTGGTGAACTCGGCGGTGACGAACAGCGGAGCGGCGTACGTGAAGTCGCGCTCCTTGCACTCGTCGATGGAGTACTTCGCCGGCTCGAAGCGATGGTCACGGAAGGTCAGCGACATCGATCCGGAGAAGTCCTCGATGGGCGAGATCTCCTCGAAGATCTCCTCGAGGCCTGAGGCGGCGGGCACGGCGACGCCCTGGGCCCGGGCCGCGGCGACCCGGTCCTTCCACGCCTGGTTCCCGACCAGCCAGTCGAAACTCTCGGTCTGCAGGGCGAGGAGGTTGGGAACCTCTAGAGGCTCGCGGATCTTGGCGAAGGAGACCCTGCGGGGGGCGGTGCTGGAGGCGTTCTGGTTAATACCGTTCACGGCGGTGCGCGAGGCGACGGTGGCCAAGGTGACGGGGTCCTTCCGAGGGCTCGGACTCACTGCGCGCCGCCGGGGGATCGTTCACTGCCCCGCTGGAATGACGCCTTTGGGATCGGTCGGCCTGGTCGGTGGAGGAGTGACCGGCCGATTCCGCAGCGTGCGGGGAGGACAGAAGGCAGCGCAAACGAGCAGTGTAGCCGAAAGGCCAACTGCTGTCGAGCCCGGTTCCTCGACTGCTCGAAGTCCCAGGTCAGCGGCTGGGCCGGAGAGCGGGGCGGTCCTCCGCGCCCAGCGCCCTCTCGAGTCCGCCCGCAACGGGCGCCTCACGGCCACCGCGTGCGCCACACGGATCCTCGGATATCCGCCGCGCACGGGGAGCAAACTATCCCTCGCCACCGACAGGAGCTCGAACACAGGTCCTCGCACCGGTCCGACTCGACCCGCGGCACGGTCCCGGCTTGCGCTGCCTCCGGACCGGTCGCGGTGCAACCAGACGTCCGAAGAATCGCGCGCCCAGGGCTTTTCGTCAAGAGTTACCGGGCGCCAGGAGTGTCTACCCGCCGGTCAGGGGCCGACCTGCATGATCGGTCGGACCCGGGACCCCGCGGACATTCCCTCGCGCGAGTGAACTTTTTGGCTCTTTCGGGTGCCCAGGGCCATCAGTGTATGGAAACAGGACGCGCCGCGCGAGAGGGGGCGCGCGCCGGAGTCAGTGCGACGACGCGTGGGGGCGCGATCCCAGCGGATCGCGCCCCCACGGCGGCGGTCGGCGGGCGGCGAAGAGGCTCGCCGGGCCCGCCAATCGGTTGACGGCTACTTGACGGTGACGCCGGCGCCGACGTCCTTCAGCGCGGCCGCGGCCTTCTCGGCGGCCTCCTTGTTGACCTTCTCGAGCAGCGGCTTGGGCGCGCCGTCGACCAGGTCCTTGGCCTCCTTGAGGCCCAGCGAGGTCAGCTCGCGCACGACCTTGATGACCTGGATCTTCTTCTCGCCGGCGGACTCGAGGATGACGTCGAACTCGTCCTGCTCGACGACCTCCTCGACCGCGGCGGCCGGGCCGGCCTGGATCACGGCGGCGGCCGGGGCGGCGGCCTTGACGTCGAAGGTGTCCTCGAACAGCTTCACGAACTCGGACAGCTCGATCAGCGTCATCTCCTTGAAGGACTCAAGGAGCTCTTCGTTGCTCAGCTTCGCCATGACGGCGTTCCTTTCGGTGAAAAGACGTACGGGGTGGGGGCGGGACTACTGCTCTGCGGGCGCGTCGGACGGCACTGCGTCGGACGGCTCGGACGCGGAAGCACCCTGCTCGACCTTGGCGCGCAGCGCGTCCGCGGTGCGGGCGAACTGGGACAGCGGCGCCTGGAACAGCGCCGCGGCGTTCGCCAGCGTCGCCTTCATCGCGCCGGCCGCCTTGGCCAGCAGCACCTCGCGCGACTCAAGGTCGGCGAGTTTGGTGACCTCGGCGGCGGACAGCGGCTTGCCGTCCATCACCCCGCCCTTGATCACCAGCAGCGGGTTCGCCTTCGCGAAGTCGCGCAGCCCCTTGGCCGCCTCCACCGGGTCGCCCTTGATGAAGGCGATCGCGGAGGGTCCGGCCAGCAGCTCGTCCAGACCGGCGATGCCGACCTCGGCGGCCGCACGCTTGGTCAGGGTGTTCTTCACGATGGCGTACTGGGTGTCCGCGCCCAGGGAGCGACGCAGCTGCTTGAGCTGCTTCACGGTGAGCCCGCGGTACTCGGTCAGCAGCGCCGCGCTGGAGCCACGGAACTGCTCCGTGATCTCCTCGACGGCGGCCTGACGCTCAGCCTTCGCCATGGCCCTCCTTCCGGGACGGTCGGTTTGGTCGACCGCCGGCTCCGCGAAGGCCCGCCCGCCCGCGCGAGCGAAAGGCTCGCCGGGAAAACGGAAAAGCCCCGGCGCAAGCGCACGGGGCGAACCGCGCCACCGGCATGCCTGTCGAACGGCACGAGGGGACGCGAGGAACCACTCCACACACCTGCGCGGGCCGCCTGCCTGGTGTCCCGCTCCGGAGAGAGGGCACCGCGCAGGACCTTCGGCGGTCAGTCCGTCCGGCGTGAGCCGGGCAGGCTGGTGCGACCAGCGGTCATCGGATTGGTCCCAATGTACGCGACCGCCCGGGCCTGGACCAAATCCGACTTGGTCCCGGCCCGGGCGGCGCCGGATCTTCGGTCAGCTGGGGCTGGAACCCAGGTTGCCCATCATGGAGCTGATGTCGCCGACCTGGTCGGCGGGCGGCGCGCTGATCGAGACCGGCTTGCCCCAGTCCGACAGGTGCATGTCCACCTTCGTCGCGCCCGCGGAGGTGTTGGCGCTGACCGTCTCGCGCACCGGCAGTCCGTCGGAGGAGACCCACACGTCGATGGTCTCCGTGGTCACCCCGCTGGACTTCATGAGGGACTTGAGCTGCGCGATCTGAGCAGGCGTCAGGTTCGTGGCCGCAGCCGAGCCATCGAGGGCCGTGGCGGGGTCCACCGTGCCCGCGTAGTGCACGGCCTGCACGCCGTCCACCGTCTCGGTGCCGACCTTGTGCAGGTCGCCGGAGGCCAGCAGCGGCTGCAACTGCTGCGCCGGGTCGATGTTCTTCGCGGAGCTCAGCAGCGACTGGAGGCTGGAGCCGAGGGCTCCCATCGAGGACAGGTCGATCTTCGCCCAGGGCTTGCCCCCGAGCATCGCGCTGAACTGCGGCATCTTCATGTAGATCGTGTTGCCGACGAGGATCTCGGACATGTCCACGCTGGGCAGGTGCATCGTCATCGACATGGCGAGCGGGTCGAACTGCTCCTGGCTGCTCAACGTTCCGCTGCCCGCACCGGTGTCTATGGTGCCGGTGACGCGCACGGTCTTGTCGTTCGACGCCTTGGTCAGCGCGGCCTTGATGAAAGCGGCCGGAGAGAGCTGCGCCGCGCTGGAGCCCCCGCCCCCGCCGCCGCCGGCGGCCGAGCCGCCCGTGTTACTCGATCCGCCGCTGCCGGTGCACCCGGCGATCGCGGCCAGTCCGAGGGCCGCGGCTCCCGCTGTGAGGCCGATTCTCTTGTGCATGTGACAGAACCCTCCCAAGGGCGAGGGGCACTTCCCCTCGTCGGTCCACGATCCACGCTACGCCGTCCCACCGACGCGGGAAGAGGTCCGAAGAGGACTGAAACCGTACGGCGACATTCGCCCGAAAGGGCAAACCGGCGCGCAAAGAAGCGGCCCCGCACCCACACCGGATGACCGGAGCGGGCGCGGGGCCGCCGGACGCCGCGCGCGTGCCCTCGTATCAGGGCCCGTAAGGATGCGTCAGGACTCGTCGCTGAGCAGGGAGCGGGTGCGGTTCGGATCCACCGGAATGCCCGGGCCCATCGTGGTGGTGAAGGTGACCTTCTTCAGGTACCGGCCCTTGGCGGCCGACGGCTTGACCCGCAGCACCTCGTCGAGCGCGGCGGCGTAGTTCTCCACCAGCTGCTCGTCGCTGAACGAGGTCTTGCCGATGATCAGGTGCAGGTTCGAGTGCCGGTCCACCCGGAACTCGATCTTGCCGCCCTTGATCTCGCCCACTGCCTTGGCCACGTCCGGGGTGACGGTGCCGACCTTCGGGTTGGGCATCAGGCCGCGCGGGCCGAGCACCCGGCCGAGCCGGCCGACCTTGCCCATCAGGTCGGGGGTGGCGACCACCGCGTCGAAGTCGAGGAAGCCCTTGGAGACCTCGTCGATCAGCTCGTCGCCGCCGACGAAGTCGGCGCCCGCGGCGCGGGCGGCCTCGGCACGGTCACCGGTGGCGAAGACCAGGACCCTGGCGGTCTTACCGGTGCCGTGCGGGAGGATGACGGTCGAACGGACCATCTGGTCGGCCTTGCGGGGGTCCACCCCGAGCCGGAGGGCGACCTCGACGGTCGCGTCGAACTTCACCTTCGAGGTGGTCTTCGCGAGGCGCACCGCCTCCAGCGGGCTGTAGAGCGCCTCGCGGTCCACCGTGGCGGCGGCCGCCTTGTAGTTCTTGCTGCGCTGCATTTTGTCTGCTCCTGAGTTCAGTACCGGCAGTCGTGGTCGCTACGGGCCGCGCGAGGCCCTACCACGGGTTCGGCGAGTGGTTCCGGACCGGGTCGGTCCCGGACCGCGTCAGTCCTGGACGGTCACGCCCATCGAACGCGCGGTGCCGGCGATGATCTTCGCCGCGGCGTCCAGGTCGTTGGCGTTGAGGTCCTCGAGCTTCATCTGCGCGATCTCCCGCACCTGCGCCTGGGTCAGCGTGCCGACCTTGGTCTTGTGCGGCACCGCGCTGCCCTTGTCCAGGCCGGCGGCCTTGAGGATCAGCCGGGCGGCCGGCGGGGTCTTGGTGACGAAGGTGAAGGAACGGTCCTCGAAGACCGAGATCTCCACCGGGACGATCTGCCCGCGCTGCGCCTCGGTGGCCGCGTTGTACTGCTTGCAGAACTCCATGATGTTGACGCCGTGCTGGCCCAGCGCGGGGCCGACCGGCGGAGCCGGGTTCGCCATACCGGCCTTGATCTGCAGCTTGATGATCGCTGCGAGCTTCTTCTTGGGAGGCATGCTCCGGGTCCTTAACTTCTGGGAATGCCGCGTCGCGGCGGCACACGAAAACCCCCGGCGCCTCGCCAGGCACCGTACGGGGCATGGAACAGCGCTCCACGTTACCCGAACGCCGCGGCCCCGGCCAAAACGGTGGCCACAGCCGCGGATCCTCAGGCGGTTGCGCTGCTTCAGTTCTTCTGGATCTGGGTGAAGGACAGCTCCACCGGGGTCTCCCGGCCGAAGATCTCCACCAGGCCCTTGATCTTCTGCGAGTCCGCGTTGATCTCGTTGATCGTGGCCTGGAGCGTGGCGAACGGGCCGTCGATCACGGTCACCGAGTCGCCCACCTCGAAGTCCAGCACCTTGACCTCGACCGGCGCCTTGGGCGCGCCGTCCGGCTGCGGCTGATCCGCCATCAGGATCTTGGCGACCTCGTCGGTGGTCAACGGGAACGGCTCGTGCGCGTTGCCGACGAAGCCGGTCACACCCGGGGTGTTGCGCACCGCGCCCCACGAGTCCGGGGTCAGGTCCATGCGCACCAGCACGTAGCCGGGGAACTTGTTGCGCTTGACCTTCTTGCGCTGCCCGTTCTTGACCTCGACGGCCTCCTCCATGGGCACCTCGATCTGGAAGATGTAATCCTCCATGTTGAGGGACTGGATACGGGTCTCCAGGTTCTGCTTCACCCGGTTCTCGTAGCCCGCGTAGGAGTGCACCACGTACCAGTCGCCGGGCGCACGGCGCAGGGCATCGCGGAACTCGTCCAGCCCGGCCGGTACCGGCGGCTCGGGCACATCCTGCGCTTCAGCCTCGTCGGTCGGGGCCGGCGCGGTCTCGACGGATTCCTCGGCCTCAAGACCGAGACCGGGATCGGCCGCGAAGGGGTCCCGCTCGTCGTACTGCGCCGATTCGGTCATGTCGGACACTGCGGCCTCTACTTCCTTCTGCTCGCGTCTGCACCGTGGGACGCGACACGCACCTGCGCGCCGACATCACACCTCACGGGATCCAGACTAGCCGGTACCGGCGGAACGAACCGCCGTACCGGACGACGCGGCAGCGTGCACCAGCCGGCTCAGCCGAAGACGGCCTGCACGGCGTGGGTCAGGCCGTAGTCGAACAGCGCGATGATCGCGATGATGCACAGCACGAAGACGATGACCACGGAGGTGTACGTCCCCAGCTCGGTGCGGGTCGGCCAGACCACCTTGCGCAGTTCCGCGACGATCTGCCGGTAGTACAGCGCCGGGCTGGCGCGCTTCTTGCGCGGGGCCCGCTTCTCGGCCGAGGACTTGGCCTTCGCCCTGGTCTTGACCCGCTCGGCTCGGCGCTCCGAACGTGATTTGCGCTCGTCGGTCTTTCCGGCGGCCTTTCGCGGCGCCGCGTCCAGCGGCTCCACCTGCGCGGAGGCCCCGTCCAGGTCCTCGGCGTCGCTGCGCGTCTGGCTCACCTGCTACCTCACCCTGATCCATCCGTATGAGTTGCGCCGTGCACCGCACAGCGTACGACGCAAGGCGCGCCAGGGCCACCTTCACTTGTGAAAGCCGCCCTGGTGTGGCTGTCGCTGACTCATGTTTCCCCACTCGCGGGCAAGCGATTCCTGCTGAACGGACGGAAACCGCGCCGCGCCGACCGGGACCGCATCAGACGCGAACGGCGCCGGTCGGTTCGAACCGACCGGCGCCGTTTCAGCTGTTCATCGTGCAGGGCCGGAGGGACTTGAACCCCCAACCCCCGGTTTTGGAGACCGGTGCTCTGCCAATTGAGCTACGACCCTAGGCATGTCCTCAGGACCACGGGGCGGACCTGACGAGGACAACCGAAGTTTAGACACAACGGCCTCGCCGAGTCGAATGGATACGGGCTGACGGGTGCTGACACAGCACGATGACGCCCGTGGGCGCGAGCGGTCTTGAACTGCGCCGCTCTCGGTGCGCAGGCCCTGTCGAACCGAGAACGGCGCTGCGAGGACCCGTCAAGAGGTGACACCATGTCCGGTGTCGGCGGCCGATGTAGACCGCGGCGCACCACAGCAGCAACGACAGCCGGAGCCTGTGCCATGACCCAGTCACCCTTCCCGCGCATCTCGCAACGCATCGGCTCGATCGCCGAGTCGGCGACCTTGGCCGTGGACGCCAAGGCCAAAGCCCTGAAGGCGGCCGGCCGCCCGGTGATCGGTTTCGGCGCGGGCGAACCCGACTTCCCGACCCCCGACTACATCGTCGAGGCCGCCGTCGCCGCGGCCAGGCAGCCGAAGTACCACCGCTACACCCCGGCCGGCGGCCTGCCCGAGCTGAAGGCGGCGATCGCGGCCAAGACGCTGCGCGACTCGAAGGTGTCCTTCGAGCCCGGCCAGATCCTGATCACCAACGGCGGCAAGCAGGCCATCTACAACGCCTTCGCCACCATCCTGGACCCGGGCGACGAGGTCATCGTGCCGACCCCGTACTGGACCACGTACCCGGAGTCGATCCGGCTGGCCGGGGGCGTCCCGGTGGAAGTGCTCGCCGACGAGAGCACCGGCTACCTGGTGAGCGTCGAGCAGCTGGAAGCGGCCCGCACCGAGCGAACCAAGGTGCTGCTGTTCGTCTCGCCGTCGAACCCCACCGGCGCGGTGTACTCCCCCGAGCAGGTCGCCGAGATCGGCCGCTGGGCCGACGAGCACGGAATGTGGGTGCTGACCGACGAGATCTACGAGCACCTGGTCTACGGCGGCGCGCGGTTCTCCTCGATCCTGGCCGCGGTCCCGTCGCTGGCCGAGCGCTGCATCGTGGTCAACGGGGTGGCGAAGACGTACGCGATGACCGGCTGGCGGGTGGGCTGGCTGGCCGGTCCGGCGGACGTGGCCAAGGCGGCCACGAACCTGCAGTCGCACGCCACCTCGAACGTCTCGAACGTCTCCCAGGTCGCCGCGCTCGCGGCGGTGTCGGGTGATCTGTCGGCCGTGCACGAGATGCGTCTCGCCTTCGACCGCCGGCGCCAGACGATCGTGAAGATGCTCAACGAGATCGAGGGCGTCGAGTGCCCGGAGCCGCTGGGCGCGTTCTACGCCTATCCGTCGGTGAAGGGCCTGCTGGGCAAGCAGATCCGCGGCAAGCGCGCCACCACGTCCGCCGAACTGGCCGCGGTGATCCTTGAGGAGGTCGAGGTGGCGGTGGTGCCCGGTGAGGCGTTCGGGCCGTCGGGATACCTGCGCCTGTCCTACGCGCTCGGCGACGACGATCTGGTCGAGGGCATCTCCCGGATCCAGGCGTTGCTGGGCGAGGCCGAGTAGCAGCCGCCGCGGCCGCGGCGCGGAGCATGTGCGGCGAGCATGTGCGGCG
>NZ_JAGSXH010000086.1 GCF_018283645.1 Actinocrinis puniceicyclus
GCGGGGAGCACGACAGCGGGACCGGCACGGCGGCGCGATCGTGCTCAGTCGGACGGGGAGCGCAGCCACCAGACCGTCGTGTCCGGCGGCAGCACCGCGACAGCGCGGCCGGACGGGACGTCGAAGGGCCCGCTGGCGAGCAGCGGCGTGCCTGGAACAGGCAGCTCGACCGGCTCGGCGCCGGTGTTGACCGTGCACACGAAGCCGGGTTCGCGGCCGAACACCAGCGTTCCGTCCGGCGAGGGCGCCCACGCGAGGGTGCCGTCGCCCAGTGCCGGGTGCTCGCGGCGCAGGCGCAGCGCCGCGCGGTAGAGACCGAGCATCGAGTCAGGGTCCTGCCACTGCGCCTCGACGGTGCGGGCGGCCCAGTGCGCCGGAGCCGGCAGCCAGCCGTCCGCGATGCCGAGCGGGGTGAAGTGGAACGGCGGGTTCGCCCCGTTCCACGGCAGCGGCACCCGGCAGCCGTCGCGGCCGCCGGCGCCGTCCCCGGAGCGGAAGCGCTGCGGGTCCTGGAGCAGGTCGGCCGGCAGGTCGAGCACTTCCTCCAGCCCCAGTTCCTCGCCCTGGTACACGTACGCCGAGCCCGGCAGAGCCAGCATCAGCAGCGCGGCCGCGCGCGCCCGCCGCTGCCCGTCCTCGCCGCCGCCGAACCGGGTCACGTGCCGCTGCACGTCGTGGTTGGACAGCACCCACGTCGACGGAGCGCCGACCAGGCCCGCGGTGCGCAGCGACCGGTCGATGACGCTGCGCAGCGCCGTGGCCTGCCACGGGGTGTTGAGGTAGTGGAAGTTGAAGGCCTGGTGCAGTTCGTCCGGGCGCACGTACGCGGCCAGGCGTTCCAGCGACGGCGCCCAGGCTTCGGCGACCGCGATGCGGTCCCCGCAGTAGTCGTCCAGGATGCGCCGCCAGGAACGGTGGATCTCGTGCACCGAGTCCTGGTCGAAGTACGGCAGCACGGCGCTGCCGAGCATGGCGATCTGGTCGCTGTAGCCGACGTCCGGCAGCCCCGCCTGCTTGATCATGCCGTGCGCGACGTCGATCCGGAATCCGTCCACGCCCCGGTCCAGCCAGAACTCCAGGATCTGCTCGAACTGCTCGCGCACCCACGGGTTGTGCCAGTTCAGGTCGGGCTGCGCGGAGTCGAACAGGTGCAGGTACCACTGCCCCGGCTGCCCGTCGCGCTCCACCACGCGCGTCCAGGCCGGTCCGCCGAAGACCGACTCCCAGTCGTTGGGCGGCAGTTCGCCGCGCTCGCCGCGCCCGGGGCGGAACACGTACCGCTCGCGAGCCGCTGAGCCGGGTTCCGAGGCGAGGGCCTCGGTGAACCACTGATGCCGGTCCGAGGTGTGGTTCGGCACCAGGTCCACGATGACGCGCAGCCCGAGGGTGTGTGCCTCGGCCACGAGTGCGTCGAAGTCGCCGAGGGTGCCGAACAGCGGGTCGACCGCGCAGTAGTCGGCCACGTCGTACCCGCCGTCAGCCATCGGCGAGGGGTAGAACGGCGTGATCCAGACCGCGTCGACGCCGAGCGCGCGCAGGTACGGCAGCCGGGTGCGGACGCCGAGCAGGTCGCCCACACCGTCGCCGTTGCCGTCCGCGAACGAGCGGATGTAGATCTGGTAGATCACCGCGTCACGCCACCAGGAGCAGCCCTCTCGGGCCGGCGGGGTGGTCGCGGGCGCCGTCAGCCGGGCCGGAGCCAGGGAGTCGACGCGGTCGGATCCGGTCACGGTCATGGTTGCTGTGTCTTCCATCAAGCGCGTTACGTCCGGGCGACGATAACCCACGTTCCCAGGATTCGGCCTCAGTGTGTCGCAGTACGGGCGTCAACTCGCCGCATCGTGATTGAACAGCCGCATCCCCGACGAAAAAGTGATATCACTATGATAGATTTCAGGAGTTCGTAACAGGCGAGGGGAAGGGGACGGACATGGTCGCCGCCGCGAATAGGTCAGTCGGTGCGCAGGGAGAGCCGGGCGTGCCGGCGGGAGGGGGACCGGGTGCGTGGGCCGCCACGGCTCCGAGCGCGCCGGACGCCGTCGCGGAGCGGCGCGCGTGGTCGATCCCCGGTTGGGGGCCGCTTGCGGGCAGCCTGCTGGCCATCGCGCTCGGCGTGAGTCTGCAGGCGGTGTTCCACCGGCCGTGGCCGGCGGCCGCGGGAGTGTGCCTGGAGGTGCCGGCGGTCATCGCGCTGTCCGGTCTGACCGGCGTCTTCCCCGGTCAGGCGCGCGTCGTCTCGCTGTTCGGCCGTTATCTGGGCACTGTGCGGACCACCGGACTGCGCTGGGTGAGCCCGTTCACGCTGCGCCGCAAGATCTCCACCCGGGTGCGCAATCACGAGACCGCCACGTTGAAGGTCAACGACGCGGACGGCAACCCGATCGAGATGGCCGCGGTGGTGGTCTGGCAGGTGCAGGACACCGCCAAGGCGGTCTACGCGGCGGACGACTTCACCGCCTTCGTCGGCATCCAGACCGAGACGGCGGTGCGGCACATCGCCACCGGCTACCCGTACGACGCGCGACAGGAGGGCCGGCTGTCGCTGCGCGAGCACGCGGACGAGATCACCGCCCGGTTGTGTGCCGAGATCGCCGAGCGGGTCGCGCTCGCGGGCATCACCGTGATCGAGTCGCGCATCACCCGTCTGTCGTACGCGCCGGAGATCGCGCAGGTCATGCTGAGGCGCCAGCAGGCCGACGCCGTGGTCGCGGCGCGGCAGCGGCTGGTGCAGGGCGCGGTCGGCATGGTGCGCGATGCCCTGGAGAGCCTCAGCGAGCAGGAGATCGTCGAGCTCGACGAGGAGCGCAAGGCGACCATGGTGAGCAATCTGCTGGTGGTCCTGTGCAGTGAACACCCCACCCAGCCGGTCGTGAACACCGGCACGCTGTATCAGTGAGCCGCGACTGTCGTGGCTGAACGCAAGCAGATCCTGCTGCGGCTCGATCCCGCCGTGCACGACGCGCTGGCCCGGTGGGCCGCGGACGAACTGCGCAGCACGACCGCGCAGATCGAGTTCCTCTTACGCCAGAGCCTCGGCCGCGCGGGCCGGATGCCGCAGGGCGTCGGCGGGCTGCCGCGCCGCGGGCGGCCTCGTAAGGAGCCTGACAAGGTCGCCGATACCGATACCGATACCGATCCCGCTGCCGCTGCCGCTGCCGACAGCGACAGCGCGGCGTCGAGGCCGCAGCCGCAGCCGCAGGGCGAGGATGAGCACGAGGGCTGACACGGCGGCGGCCCGCGGCCGAAGCGAAGCCGTGACCGCGGCCCGCGGCCCGCGGCGTAAGATTCCTGACTTCCCCTTTCCGCGCCCGCACCGGAGGCTGCCGGTCATGTCCGTGCCCACTGCGAATACGAATACCGACGAGCCGGACCAGCGCGGCATGCTCGACGTCGGCGACGGCAATCTCGTGTACTGGGAGGCGTGGGGTGATCCCGCGGCGAAACCGGCCCTGCTCGTGCACGGCGGTCCGGGCGCGCCGCTGCGGCCGGGGCGCCCGCGCGCCCTGGACCCGGACCGCTTCCGGGTGGTGCTCTTCCACCAGCGCGGCTGCGGCCGCAGCACCCCGGACGCCGGCGACCCGTCGACCGACCTGAGCGTGAACACCACCGAGCACCTGCTGCGCGACATGGAACAGTTGCGCACGCACCTCGGCATCGAACGGTGGCTGCTGTTCGGCGGCTCGTGGGGCTCGACGCTGGTGCTCGCCTACGCCGAGCGGCACCCGGAACGCGTATCAGAGATCATCATCCCCTCGGTCACCACCACCCGGCGCTCCGAGGTCGACTGGCTGTATCGCGGCGCGGGCAGGTTCTTCCCGGACGCGTGGGAGCGCTTCCGCGACGCGGTTCCCGCCGCCGAGCGGGACGGCGACCTGCTTGCCGCGTACGGCAGGCTGATGGCGAACCCTGATCCGCGGGTGCGCGCCAAGGCCGCGAACGACTGGCTGCGGTGGGAGGACGCGGTGATCTCCATGGAGGTCAACGGCAGGCCGGGCCAGTACAGCAGCCGGAGCGACGACGCGAAACTCGCGTTCGTGCGGTTGTGCGCGCATTACTTCTCGAACGCCGCGTGGCTGGAGGAGGGGGTGCTCCTGCGCGAGGCCCACCGGCTCAAGGGCATTCCGGGGGTGCTCGTCCACGGCCGCATGGACATGGGCTGCCCGCCCGACACCGCATGGCGGCTGGCCAAGGCGTGGCCCGACGCAGAGCTCTTCATCATCGACGACTCCGGCCACACCGGCAGCGGCGCGTTCCAGGACGCGCTCAAGCTCGCCGCCGACCGGTTCGCGGCACGCTGAGCCCGGCAGGCGGCGTCTGACCCGCAGTTCGCGCGGCGGCGCCCGGCGCGGCGCCCCCGCCCGCGCGCACTCCTAGTGTCCCGCGCCGGAAGTCCGCCGTGAAAATCGGCCCCCGCATCCCGCCTGGCCGCGTTGCCGAAACACCCACAGACGACCCACTGCGTTGATTGAGCACCGCGAGGGTGTTCCGGCGCCTTGCCAGCCGGGATGCGGATGACCGGACGTGCGCAGCCAGGTCGAGCAGAGTCATGCGACGGATTTCCGGCGCGGGACACTAGCCGAAAGCGGCGCGCCCTGCCTGGCGCAGCAGCAGTTCGGCCAGGTCGGCCGCCGGGCCCGGCGCGCCGGCCACCGGATCGAACAGCGCCGGCTCGCCTTCGGGGATCCACGGCAGGCGCGCCGCGGCGGCCACCGCGCGCGCCAGTTCGACCAGCGGCGGGCGGTCGAGCGCCGCGGCGTCCAGCGGCGGACAGCCGCCCTGGTCCGCCAGCGCGCGATCATGGCCGAGGTCTACCAGCGCGCCCGCCCGCGGCGCGATCAGTTCGTACCAGCTCTCCGTGAGCGAGCTGCCGCCGCGGCGGCGCGTTCCGCGGCGGTCGACGACCGCGACGACAACCCGGTCCACCGGGATCCGCACCTCGGCGATGCAGGTGAGGGCGTCGATCGTGCGCCGCAGGGACGCCTCGCCGCTGTCGGTCACCCAGACGGCGGCGGTGTTGAGGAAGGGTGTGGCGAACCAGGACGCGGTCGCGGACAGCGGACCGCCGACCGCCTGCGCCGCCAGACGCGCGCCTTCGAGCGCATCGCCGTCCACCACGGCCACGCGCAGTCCGGAGAGCACCGGCAGCCACCAGCGCGGACCGGGATGGGCGCCGAGGAAGAACGGTGACGCGGGACCGGTGTCGGTGTACACCCACAGCGGCGTGGGCGCGTCGAGGGCGAGATGCGAGGCCGCCGCTTCGGTCAGCTGCGCCACACCCGGTTCCGCGCCGCCGGCCGCGCCACGGTGGCCCGCGAGCACGCCGGTGCCCGACGGCGCCGGAGCGGTCAACCACGCCGGCCACGGGGTGTTCCCGCGGGCGGCGCAGTCGAGCACGGCGCCTGCGCGCGCGTCACCGGGCGCAGCGAGCGTGCGGCGGTGCAGCGTGGCGGCGAGCAGCGCGGCGACGGTCGTGCGCCCGACGCCACCGCAACCGGAGAGCACGGGCACCACGAGACGGCGATCCGGCGGCACCATCAGCGCCCCGCCCGGGGGCGCCGCCGCCGCGCCGCCGGGTACGCCCGCCGGCTCAGGCACGCAGACCCTCCAAGAGCTCTGATACGACCGCGTTCGTGCTCGGATGCAGCTCCGTCTCGCCGTACCGGTACCAGGCGCGCACCTTCAGATCGGCGATGACGTCGTGCAGCCGGTCCTGGTCGCCCTGCGCGGCGATGCCGCGGATCTTGATCTGCACCAGGCGCTCGTCGTCCGGGGCACCGAGCAGCCCCTGCTGCGCCGCCCACTGCGCGCCGGCCGCATCCCCCCGGGCCAGCCGCCGGGTCGCCAGCCGGTGCGCCGCGTCGGCGACCACCGCGGGCACCTCCGTCTCCTGGGTGCCGAAACCGAGCCAGGAGTAGCGCCCGGGCGGCCGGTCCGCCAGCAGTTCGCCGCGCACCAGGGCCAGCGCGCGGGCCAGCGCCTCGTCCGCCTCCGGCCGGTCCCCCAGCCGGCTGGCGTCGGCGTAGGCGGCCTGGAACTCGTCCCAGTCGGCGCGCACGTCCTCGGTCAGCCGCACCAGGCCGTCGGGCCCGACGGTCAGCCGGGGCCCGGCATGGTCCTCGCCGAGCCAGTCGCGCATGTCCCGCAGCATTCGGTCGCGAGCGGCCGGGGTGATGCCGCGCGGCCACAGGGCGCGGGCGAGCACGGGCGCGGGCAGCCCGGCCCGGTGGAACAGCAGCAGGATCAGGGCCTCGGTGAACAGCGGACCGCGGGCCGCGTCGGCCGGCCTGACCCCGGTCAGCTCGACCGGGCCGAGAATGCACGCCCGCACGCCGACCGGCCGGTCGAGCAGTTCGACGCCGCCCGCGAGCGGAACGTCGGCGGGTCGGTACGCGGGCGCGTAACGCGGCGCGGCCGCCGCGCGGAAGAGGGCGCCGAGCGCGGCGGCCAGCGCGTCCGGCAGCCGGGAGGCGGTCAGGTCGCCGGACACGCCGGGTATCCGCAGCCGGCCGGCCGGATCGACGCCGAACACGGTGAAGTCGGGCCAGGGGTGGTCGGTGCCGACCAGCGCGGCGGTGCCGCTGTCGGCGCTCGCCGTCAGGGCCCGCAGGCGCGCGGTCTCCTCCGGGCCGGCCCCCTCGGCGATCAGCAGTCTGACAAGGTGCGGACCCGTCGCGGCGGCCTGCTGCTCCAGCGCGGCCAGCGCGCCGGCCAGGTCGGGGTGTACCCGCAGCCGCTCCGGGGCGAGCAGAGCCAGCTCCGCCGGCAGCCCGACCGTCTCGATCCGCAACTGGTCGGCCCAGGGTGCGCAGGCGAGGCTGGCCGCGGCGGCGGCGAGGACAGCCCGGCGCTGCCGGGGTGGCCCGGTCACCGCGGTACAGCGCCCGGACGAGGATTCCAGGTCCACGAAGACCTGCTCGTCGCCGAGCGAACCGATCGCCAGCAGCAGCGGGTAGGGCACGGCGTGACGGCGTGACGGCTCAGTTTCGGGGTCCGGTTCCTGCTGGCGCGCATAGCGCCAGACCGCGCCGTCGCCGAGCGCGGTCCAGGGCGCGGGGGCCCGGGGGTCCGGTTCGGCGAGTTCCAGGCGTATGTCGTCCGCGTCGGCGCGGCCGTAGCGCACGGCCGGCGGTACGCGGCCGGCGGCCTCGCAGCCGGCGCGCAGAGCACGCAGTGAGCGGTCCACGACGTCCGCGGTGTCGTGCGACGCGGCGGCGCGGATGGTGCGCTCCACCTCGGCCACGGCCGGATCCGGCGGGGCGACGATCGAGGCGGCGGGATGTTCCCGGCGCCGGCGGCGGGCGGCCGCGGTCAGGGCGGTCAGCAGCGCGGCGGCCAGGATCGGCGAGCCGATCAGCGCGACGTACGGCAACACGTCGGCGATGGAGTGCAGGACGGACGCTTCGTCGGCATGCTGGCCCGCAGGCTCGTCCTTGGGCACCGCGGGTCGTGACGCGACAGGATGCGGTATAGCGCTGACCGGCGCGGAACCGCCAGGCCGCAGGCCCTCCGACGCCGCGTTGCCGTTCGCGTTCCGGTCGCCGGGCATCGCATAGGTCTTCGGGGCTGTGCCGTTGACCGCTGAACCGTTGTGGGGGGCGGCGGTCGGGGCAGAGAGGCCGGCAGGAGCCGGGCCTGCCGCCGGAGGCGCCGGCGCGCTCTGCGCGGGCGGGTCCGCCGCGCCGGTCGGGGGCAACTGCTCGCTCAGCCCGGGCCCCTGCGCATCGGCGGGCAGCACCAGTACCCAGCCCGGCCGGATCAGACTGGCGTGTTGCAGCTTCGTGCCGTCGGGCTGGAGCCGGCCCTCGTTGAGCGCGAAGATCTCCCGGTACCTGCGGCCGTCGCCGAGATAGCGCTGGGCGATCTCCCACAGCGAGTCGTGGCGCCGGCCGCCGGGCGGTTCCACCACGTAGAACTTCAGCGCCGCCGCGCTGACCGTCTCCGCGGACGAGGCGATGCTGAACGGGGCCCCGGCCGCAGCGTACGTACGCAAGGTTTCGCTCGCGGCGTGGTACCCGTTCGCGTTGCGTGGCCCCGCATCGGTAAGGGGCGCCGTGTTGTCGGTTATCGAAGCGAATGGAGCGGAAGGGGCGCTGTTGACCACAGAGGTCTGTGTTGCGTGCGCCGGTTGCGCGCCATGTAAGGGCACATGCCCGCGCGCGCCGTAGCCGACGCCATTGGGCGTGACCGCGACCGCCACGGGACGCGCGGAGGCGGCGGTCGCCGTGGCGCCCGCGACCGAGGCGGTCAACGCGACCGCGACCAGCGCGCGCGCCACCGTCCGGCTCGCCGCGGCGCCGGGCAGCCGGACCGGGACCTCGGTACCGGTCAGCGCGGCGCGGATTTCCACGACCACGCAGGCGGTGAACTGCGCCCACAGCGACCAGACGAGCAGATAGATCCAACGAAGCAGCGTGTGCGTCGTCCACGGGTCGCGCGGGAGGCCGTGCGGGAGGCTCACCGCGCTCAGCGGCCAGCCGATGAAATACGCCAGGCCGAGCGGCGCGCCGACCACCAGAAGGGCAAGCAGCAGCCAGGCCGTCAGCGCGACGGCGGCAGAGCGTTCGGACCGTCCCGATCGGTCCGGCACACGCATCGTCCTCCCCCTGTACGACGGGGGTACCCGGCGACGGGCCGGCCCGCGTCGCGTGCCCCCTTAGAACACGGCCTCTGCGGTGCCCTGACGGCCGGTCAGCGACCATCGCAGAGCACCGATCCGCAAGCTACCAGCGCTACGCTGGGCAGACAAGACGTCAGCCGAGCGTGACGCGCGGCAGGTCGACTGCGCCGCTGCCGGTGGCTGTGCGACACTGCGCACGTGGCGCCACAAACTCGGGACCGAGCACCGCGAGGACAGGGTGCGAATCCGGCGGGTATCCGCGCCGGAATGGGAGGCGGCACAGTGGCGAGACAGCCAGCGGCGCGGCAGTCCGCGCCCGGCTTGACGGCCGTCGCCGGCCGGCCTCCCGCCGCTGCCGCGCCGTCCGGCGGTCCCGGTTCGCTCGGCCTGTGGATCCGGCAGCGGCGCACCCGCTCGCATCTGCGGCACCTGCCCAAGTGGACCGCGCGCCGGCCCGAGCCGTTCGGCATCCGCGGCCTGCACTGGCTGCCCGCGCCCACCGGCTCGCGCGATCCGGCGCTGTTCCTGCACGGCGGAGCGGGCGCGGTCCTGGCCGTCGCGGAGATCTCCCCCGGGGTGCTGCGCGGCCCCGAGTCCGGCGACCTGGGCGCCCGGCTCGGCGAGGTCCTGGCCGGCGGCCCGTCGGGTCCGGTGCCGCTGACGCGGCTTCAGTTGCTCTGCCAGGTACCGGGTCCGGCGGGACGCACCCGGGCCTACGCGATCGCCGCCCTGGCCTACACTCCCGAACTGGTGAACCAGGCGGCCCGGTTCGCGCAGGGTGAGCGCGGCCTGACCACGGTGGCCGCGCAGGCGATGGCGGAGGTCTTCGGGCGGCTGGGCACGACCGGCGCGGCCGGCGCGCGGCTCGGGCCGCTGGTGCCGTTGGACCGCTCCGCCGTCGTCTCGCTGCTCGGGTCGCTCATACTGCCCGGCCGCGGCATGCTCGGGCCGCGGCACGGCGAGAACCCGTGGCAGCCCGCCGAGGTGGACGCGACCGCGCCGCGCAGCGTCGCGATCAGCGGACCGGTCGGCCCGGCGCGGCAGCCGGCCACCTGGTGGCACGCGACCGGCTGGGTGAAGCGCTGGCCGCGCGCCGTGGGCGGGGTCGACGCGGCGTCCTGCGCCGCTTTCCTGCCGCCGGGGGTGAGCGGAGCGGCCTCGCTCGTCGTCGGCGTGTGCGGGCCGCCGGGCGACCGCGGGCCCGCGATCGCGGGATACGTGACGGTCTCCGGGCACGACGCGCAGGAGGTCGAGCTCGCGCGCGCCGCGGCGCACGCCGCCGCCGAGGAACGAGAGGGCTTCATCGAGTTCTGCGACCGGCGCCACCACCTGGCCTTCGCCTACACCCTGCCGCTGGCCGTGGGTCTGCGCGGGTAGCCCGGCGGCGGTGAGCGTCAGCCGACCCGCTTGGGCACGGGCACGCGCATCAGGTCCTGCGCGACGACCAGCTCGCCGTCGTAGTGCTCGCGTGCCTCGCGGTAGAACTCCAAGGGGTCCTGGTAGCGGCGCGAGAAGTGGGTGAGCACGAGCGAGCGCACGCTGCAGCGCGCCGCCACCTGCGCGGCCTGACCGGCGGTCAGATGCCCGAACTCGGCGGCGAGCGCGGCGTCGGCGGCCAGGAAGGTGGACTCGATGATGAGCAGGTCCGCGCGCTGCGCCAGCTCGTAGACGCCGTCGCACAGCCGCGTGTCCATGACGAAGGCCGCCGTCTGGCCAGAACGCAGGACGCTGACATCCTCAAGGGTGACCGTCCGGTCCCCCAGCCGCAGCACGCCCCGGCGTTGCAGCTCACCGACCGCCGGTCCGCTGATTCCGGCGGCGGCGAGGCGGTCGGGACGGATGCGGCGCACGTCCGGCTCGGTCAACCGGTAGCCGTACGCTTCGATGCCGTGGTCGAGACGCACCGCCGTCAGCCTGCCGAAGTCCTCTTCGGCCAGGTCGGTGCGCTCGCCCTCGGCCGGTTCCTCCCGCAGCACCTTGTCCGCGTAGTCCGGCCACAGCCAGCGCAGCCGGGCGAAGGAGTCGCGGCCGCCGGCCGGGTAGTGGCAGTGCACCGCGTGCTCGACCCCGTCGAGGGCCATCCGGGAGAGCACGCCGGGCAGGCCGAAGCAGTGGTCCCCGTGGAAGTGGGTCACGCAGATGCGGGTGACGTCGTGGACCGACACGCCCGCGAGCGTCATCTGGCGCTGGGTCCCCTCGCCCGGATCGAACAGGAAGCCCTGCTCGTCCCAGCGCAGGAAGTAGCCGTTGTGGTTGCGGGCCCGCGTCGGCACCTGGCTCGCGGTGCCCAACACCACCAGTTCACGCATATTCGAAGACTAATGCCGAGCGTCTCAGAACATGGCGCCGAGCGCGGCGCCGTCCGGGGTGCCGAGACCGGTGCACGGATCCCAGCCTGGCCCGGCCCGGTAGGCGCCGTTGTCGCCCTCGGTCACGTCCCGCAGGCCGGGCTGCGCGACCCCGGGCGCCGCGTTCGCGTACAGGGTGGACTGGAGCAGGCCCAGCGGCCTTCCCGCGCGCTGGGCCAGCCGGCACACCAGCGCGGCCCACAGCGGGGCCACCGCGCTCGTGCCGCCGACGACACCGGACTGCCCGTCCACGTAGATCTGGTAGCCCGTCTGCGGGTCGGCGTTGCCGGCCACGTCCGGCACACCGCGCCCGTGCGCGGGCACTCCGGCGCCCGTCTGCCAACTCGGCATCGGGTACGAGGTGGACACGCCGCCGCCGGTCGCGCCGCCGCCACTGCCGTCGTTCCACACGATCTCGCGGGCGATTGCGCCCGAACCGTCCAGCAGCAGCCGGGTACCGCCGCAGCCGAGCACGTGCGGGCTGGAGGCCGGGAAGTCGCAGTGCGCCGCGCCGTCGGGCGCGTTGTCGCTGGATCCGCTGTCCCCGGAGGCCGCCAGTACGGTGACCCCCAGCGCGACCGCGTCGGCGCAGGCCTGGTCCAGGGCGTCGCGGGCCTGCGCGGTCCACGAGTCCTCCGGCCCGCCCCAGCTGATCGAGATCGCGGCCGGCGCGGGGGTGGCGTGCGCGGCGGCGGTCACCGCGTCGACGAAGCCCTGATCGGTGTTCGGCGCGAAGTAGACGAGTTGCGCGGCCGCCGGGGCCAGCGCCCCGGCGACCTCGATGTCGAGCAGTACTTCGCCGTCGGCGCTGTTCGGATCCCCGGCCGGGCTGTTCGACCCGCCGTCGACGGGCACCGCCGTGACCGCCGGGGTCGCCAGACCCAGGGCGCCGAAGTAGGCGTCCAGGTCGCTTTGCGCGTACCCGCCGCCCAGTTCGATGATCGCCAGGGTCTCTCCCGCGCCGTCGGTCTGCTCCGGGAAGCCGTACGCGGCGCCGACCTGCAGTGGCGTGTAGGCGGTCGCCGCGGCGGCGGACGCGGCGTACCGGAAATACGCGCGGGCCTGCGGTCGGTTGTCGATACCGAGGACCGCCGTGACCACGCCGGTCAGAGCGTCGGGCAGATTCAGCGGCCCGGTGCGATAGCGGTGCACTACTCCATCCGGGGACTGCGGATGGGGTGTGCGCACCAGGGAGAGGGACGTGCCGAATGCCTCGGCGAACGCTGACACGGTGCCCGTCACCACGATGCGGCGGGCTCCCGCGTCCGCTTCCACGAGGTCGATCCCGTGACGGGCCAGCGTTTCCCGCACGTGTTCGATGTCGTCGGGATGGGCGCCGTACCGGGTGCGCAGCTCGTCCCGGGTCAGCCGCCGGGCGCCGGCGGAGACGTCCGCGGGCAGGTTTTGCCGACGCCTCAGGTATACGCTCACCTGGATGCGCTCGTGTGGATCAACGGATCCCAGGACCGCGGAGTGCGGCAACGGCCGGCGGTGCGAGGCGGCGAGTTCCATACTGCACATTGATATCCCACGCCCCGTCAGTTGGCGAGAATTTGCGGGCGTGGCACTCCGAACGGAGTATCGCCGCACTGTCGCGCTCGTGGCGGTTTTATCGCAGGTTGACAGCGTCGGGAGCGCCCGACAACTATTGAGGCTTCGCAGGCCGCCCTGGTTAGGGAGTACCTTGATATCCTTCGAGCGGGTGACGAAAAGGTATCCGGACGGCACCGTCGCGGTGAACGAGCTGAGCTTCACCGCTCCCGACGGGGCGATCACGGTGCTGGTCGGCCCGTCCGGCTGCGGCAAGACCACTTCGCTGCGCATGGTCAACCGGCTGATCGAACCGACCGAGGGCCGGATCGCGATCGACGGGACGGACGTCAGGGCCCGGCCCGCGGCGGAACTGCGCCGGTCGATCGGCTACGTCATCCAGCACGCCGGGCTCTTCCCGCATCGCACCATCGTCGACAACATCGCCACGGTCCCCCGGCTTCTCGGCGCCGAGCGGCGCGTCGCGCGGGCGCGGGCGCACGAGCTGATGGAGCTGGTGGGCCTGGACCCCGCGCTGGCCAAGCGGTACCCGCATCAGCTCTCCGGCGGCCAGCAGCAGCGGGTCGGCGTGGCCAGGGCGCTGGCCGCGGACCCGCCGGTGCTGCTGATGGACGAGCCGTTCTCCGCGGTGGACCCGATCGTGCGCAAGGGCCTGCAGGAGGAGTTCCTGCGCATCCAGGCGGAGTTCGCCAAGACCATCCTGTTCGTCACGCACGACATCGACGAGGCGATCAAGCTCGGCGACAAGATCGCGGTGCTGCGTGAGGGCGGCGTGCTCGCGCAGTTCGACTCCCCGGACCGGCTGCTGTCCGAACCCGCGGACGAGTTCGTGGAGCAGTTCCTCGGCCGTGACCGGGGCATCCGGCGGCTGACCTTCTACCCGAGCGACGGGCTGAGCCTGCTGGAGGGGCCGGTGGTCGCGTCCGACACCCCCGCGCCGTCCGTGCGGGACGCGGCGCTGGCCGCCGGGACGCCGTGGCTGCTGGTCGTGGACGGCGAGCGCAGGCCGCTCGGTTGGGCGAACCCGGCCGCGCTGCCGGACCGCGGCCCGGTGGGCGCCGCGCGGCTGATCGGGTTCGGCCACGCCTTCGTGCGCGGCACCGACTCGCTGCGCGCCGCCCTGGACTCCGCGGTGCTCTCCGCCACGGGCTGGGCGGTGGGCGTGGACGGCGAGGGCCGGACGCTCGGAGTGATCAGCCAGGAGTCGATCGGCGCGGCGATCCGGGCGGCGCACACCCAGGCCCGCGCCGAGCGGGCGGACGGGGCGAAGGCGGACGAGGCGAAGGCGGACGAGGCGAAGGCCGACGAGGCGAAGGCCGACGAGGCGAAGGCCGACGAGGCGAGGGCCGACGAGGCGGAGGCTCAGGCCGGCGCGGGCGACGTGGCCGCGAAGAGCGGCAAGCAGCCCGCGGAGCGGGCCGGATGATCGCCGCGAGCGTCTTCGACCTGCCCAGTTACGTTCAGCACTCCTACCTGGGACTGGTCGGCGAGCAGTTGAAGGTCTCGCTGGGCGCGACCGCGGCCGGCCTGCTGCTGTCGCTGCCGGTCGGGCAGGCGTGCGCCCGCTGGCGGCGGCTGTACCCGCCCGTCCTCGGCCTGGTGACGGTGGCGTACTCGATCCCGTCGCTGGCGTTGTTCGTACTGCTCATCGACTACACGGGGCTGACCGACACCACGATCTTCATCCCGCTCGCCATCTACAGCCTCTGCATCCTGGTTCCGGGCGTGGTCGACGGTGTGCGCACGGTGCCGCGGGAGGTGCTGATCGCCGCCGACGCCATGGGCTACGGCCGCGCGCGCCGCTACTTGCAGGTGGAGCTGCCGATCGCGGCCCCGACCATCATGGCGGCGGTGCGGGCGGCCACGATCTCCAGCATCAGCCTGATGAGCATCGGCGCGGTGATCGGCAACCTCGGCGGCCTCGGCCAGCTGTTCACCGTGGGGCTCAAGGCGTTCAACCTGCAGCTGGTCTGGCTCGGGCTGTTCAGCCTGGTGGTGCTGGCCCTGCTGTGCGACCTGCTGCTGCGGCTCGGGCAGCGCCTGATGACCCCGTGGGCGGACCGCAGGAGCGCGCAACCATGAGCCTGGTCGACTACATCCGCCAGTTCTTCGCCGACCCGCAGTTCCAGCACGGGTACGACGGCATCTGGCAGCGGATCGCGGAGCACTGCTGGTACTCGCTGATCGCGTTTCTGTGCGCGGCGGCGATCGGGCTGCCGCTGGCGCTGCTGACGGGGCACTTCGGGCGCGGAGACGGGCCGATCGCGGCGCTCGCCGCGGTCGGGCGGGCCATGCCCAGCCTGGGTCTGATCGTGCTGCTCGCGGTCAAGATCGGCGTGTTCAACTTCTACGCCGTACTGATCCCGCTCGTGGCGCTGGCCGTCCCGCCGATCCTGCTGACCACGCACGAGGGCCTGCGAGCGGTGGAGCGCTCGGTCGTCGACGCGGCGCGCGGCATGGGTATGCGGCCGTGGCAGGTCCTCCTGCGCGCCGAGATCCCCTCCGCGCTGCCTCTGATTCTCAGCGGCCTGCGAACCGCGGCGGTGCAGGTGGTCTCGACCATGACGATCGCCGCGGTGATCCCGTTCGGCGGGCTGGGCAGGTACGTCGTGGACGGCCTTTCCGAATACCGGTACTACGAGGTCGTGGGCGGCGGCTTCCTGGTCGTGGTCCTCTCGGTGCTCACGCTGGTGCTGTTCGCGGTGCTCAACCGGCTGCTGGTCTCCCCCGGTCTGCGCGCCGGCAACCGCGGATAGCAGCCCGCAGAGCGGTCCGCCGAAGCTCGGTGGGGCAGGCCGCGAGCGACAGGCTGGATGGAACAGGCCGGGTGGAACAGGCTCCGTCGCAGGCGGATCCGTAGACGGCAGGCCGCTCGGCGGGCCGTTTCCGGTCCCGCCCGCCCGCGGCCTCCCCTCGTGTCAGGCCGCTGCGACAGCCCGGGCCAGCGCGTGTTCGAGCACGATCACGAGCGAGTCGCGCACCGAGCCGGAGTCTCGCGCGTCGAAGCACAGCACCGGCACCTCCTCGGCGACGTCCAGTGCCTCGCGCACCGCGTCGAGCGGGTGGGTGAGATCACCGTCGAAGGTGTTGACCGCGACGGCGAAGGGCATGCCCTTGCGCTCGAAGTAGTCCACGGCGGGAAAGCAGTCGTCCAGGCGCCGGCTGTCCACCACGACCAGCGCGCCGAGAGCGCCCTCGGTCACGTCGTCCCACATGAAGCCGAAGCGGTCCTGCCCCGGGGTGCCGAACAGGTAGAGCTTGAGCGTGGGATCGAGCGTGAGGCAGCCGAAGTCCATGGCGACCGTCGTGGTGGTCTTGTTCGGGGTCAGCGACACGTCGTCGATACCCGCCGCGACCTCGGTGATCGACGCCTCGGTGGTCAGCGGCTCGATCTCGGACACCGCGGCCACAGCGGTGGTCTTGCCGACGCCGAAGCCGCCCGCGACGACCATCTTGACCGGCAGCGGCGGCCGGACGGCCGACCCCACCTGTGCTGACACTGTCTCAGTCGGCGTCCCGTGAGCCGACGGAAGTGGGGATGGCGCGGAGCCCATCGATAACCCTTCGAAGTACGTCGATGTCTGAGGAGGTTCCGGAGCGCGGCACGTGCACCGCCAGCAGCCGGCCGGCCCGGAGGTCCCCCGCGAGCACCCGGACCACGTTCAAATGAAGTCGCAGCTTCACGGCGACCTCCGCCAGGGACAGCGGGGTGCCGCAGATCTCCACGATGGCACGCCGCTCGAACGCCAGGGCGCCCAGCTGGCCCAGGCCCTCGGCCGTCGCCACGACCTGGGTCTCCACGGGCAGGCCCGCCTCTGCGGCGACCCGTCCGTCGGTGACCATGAACGGCCGGACGGCCGGGGCGCGCTCGGCGCCGTGCGTCTCCCCGGCAGGCTCGCCGCCGCGGCGGCCCGCCGGATCCGACCGTCCGCCCTGCCTGCTCACCCCGTCGCTCCGGAAGCTCCGACGGTGTTCTTCAACTCGACGATCAGCGCCGGGCTGAGGATCGCGCCGACCCGGTTGGCGAACAGCGTCATCTCGTAGGCCACGTTGCCGAGCTTGGCGTCCTTGGAGGCCACCACGCCGAGCACCGAGCCGCTGCCGATCGAGGAGACCAGCAGGTGCCCGCCGGCCATGTCGATGATCACCTTGTTGAGCGCACCGAGTCCGTAGTTGCCCGCGGCCCCCGCCGCCAGGCTGGTGATGCCGGACACGATCGCGGCGAGCCGCTCGGAGTCGGCCTGGTCCCCGGGCCGGGAGACGGCTATGAGCAGCCCGTCCGAGGAGACGGCTATCGCGTCGACCACTCCCGCGGTCTCCGCGGCGAAGCGGCTGACCATCCAGGTGAAATCGGCCGCAGCGGCGCGAAGGCCGTCGGCGTCTGTGGTGGAGGCGGTCACAGCCTCTCTCCCTTCTCCTCGTCGATGTCCCCGGGCGGCGGCGGATAGGCGCCCGCCTCGCCGGGTGGCGGGACGGTCAGGCCCCGCGCGCTGTCGCGCAGCGCCTGGTCCACGCCCGCTTCGAACTCTTCGATGGCCGCGCGCGCCGCCTCCGCGTCGAGCTGCGCCGCCGGGGCCAGCGAGACACCCTGCCGGCCGCCGCCGGAGTCCGGCTGCGCGGCGCGGGCGCCGCGCACGCGGCGCGGCAGCGTGGGCGGCCGCTGCGCCATCGAGCCCTCGCGTTCCCGGCCGTTCACGCGCTGGGACAGCGCGGGCGACGCCTCGGAGGTCTGCTCCCGGCGCGGTTCCGGCATCGGCGGGGTGGGCACGGTGCGCGGTGCGGGGGCGGCCGAGCCGCCCGCCGCGCGCTGCGCCAGCTCCACCGAACCGAGCAGCAACTCGTCGGGGACGGTGATCCGGGCGGTCAGCCCGCCTCCCGCGGTCTGGGCGAGCGTGACCGTCGCGCCGGTGCGCTGGGCCAGCCGCCCGACCACGAACAGGCCGAGCACCTTGGTGGGTGCCAGGTCCAGCCGCTCGCGCCGGACCAGCAGCTCATTCTCGTGCATCAGACGCTGCGTCGTCATCCCCACGCCGTGGTCGACGATCTCCACGACCGCGCCGCGCGAGGCGCTGCGCACGGCCACGTCGACGGTGCTCGACGTCGGGGAGAAGGCCACGGCGTTCTCCACCAGCTCGGCGACCATGAGCGTCAGATCGCCGATCGCGGCCGGGGTGACCATCGAATCCCCGTCCGCGCCGAGGACCACCCGCTGGTAGCCCTCGATCCGGCCGATCGCGGAGCGCACCACGTCGGTCAGCCGCATCGGGGTGGCGTCCAGCGCGGCCTCGCGCTCCCCCGAAAGCAGCATCAGGCTGTCCGCGCCGCGCTGCAGGCGCACCGCGAGGTGGTCGATCCGGTAGAGCCGCTCCAGCAGCACCGGGTCGGTCTCGCTTCGCTCCATCGCGTCGATCAGCGCGAGCTGGCGGCCGGTGAGGTTGTAGATGCGTCGGCCGACGTTGCCGAACATCTCGGCGGTGTTGCGCCGCACCAGCACCTGCCGTTCGAGGACCCGCACCGCGGTCTCCTGCAGCCGGTTGAACGACTCGGCCAGGTCGCCGATCTCGTCGCGGGTGGAGACGGAGACGTGCTCCAGATCGGCGGCCTCGCCCTCGTGCTGCGGATCGTCGTCGGCGACCCGCTGCAGGTCCTGCTCGGCCACGGTGGCGATGCGCGTGGCCGCGCGGGTCAGCCGCAGTACCGGGCGGGCGATCGAGTGCCGGATCAGCACGCTGAAAACGATCAGGGCGACGAGCAGCACGATCGCGAGCACCACGAGGCCGATCGCGGTCCAGGCGGCCGCCGAGGCGCTGTGCGCGGCGCGCTGGACGACCTGCTTGGTGATGGTCGCCTCCATCACCGTGCGGGCCTGGCCCTGGGCGAGCGCCGCGTCGGTGACCTGGCGCGCGTAGCCGGTCAGCTCGCCGGTGGCCTGCTTGTCGCCGGAGATGAACGCACTGGCGGTGGCGGCCTCGAACTGGGCGAGCACGCCCTGCTGCGGGTTCTTCTGGGTCTGGTCGAACAGCGCGAAGTCGCCGGGCGGGACGAACTGCTCGAGCCGCTGGGCGGACTCCGTGGCGACGCCGTCGAACTCCTCGGCCAGCGGGTACTGGGTCGGGGCCTCGGCCGGGTCGTCCGCGATCTCGGCGAGCGCGGCCTCCCGCTCGCTGGCGGCGAGGTCCGCCTGGAAGAGGATGTCGAGCTCGGCCTCGGGGACCGCGGCCGGGTTGCCGTTCGACGCCTGCTCGGCCAGGCCCATCGCGTTCTTCAGGTCCTGCATGGCGCCGGTGTAGCCCTGCAGCAGGATCGTGCCGTTGATGCTGCCGTCGCGCACCCCGTCGCGCTCCAGGCTCAGGGCGTTGATCTCGTTGAGCGCGGCCCTCATCGCGGTCGGCGGGTTCTGGCCGTAGGCGGCCAGCACGGTGAGCCGCTGGTTGTCGGTGACCTGCACGGCGTGGTTGAACGAGGCCAGGTCGACCAGCTGGATGCTTCCGATCACCCCGAGCGCGTCGTCCTGCTCGACGCCCAGGTCGTCGATCAAGACACTGACCTGTTCGGTGGTGCTCATGTACGAGGCCGCCTTCTCCCACGACCGCGCGGTGGCGACCTGCACGATCACGAGATGGGAGAGCAGCGCGACGATCGCGACGGCGGGCAGGGCTACCAACGCGTCGAGCTTGCGCCGGAACGGGATGTTGTCGAGACGCCGACCCGACGTGCGCCCCGGCGCCGAGCGTCCCGGTTCCTGCCCACTGCGCACAGCCACTGTGCCTGCCTCCCCGGGTGCCTGGGCCATTCGGGTGCAAATAGCGGCCACGACACTGATGATCAGACTTCAGATCCGGACCGGGCAGCACAGTATCGAATGGAGTGCCCCTTTGTCGCCATCCGGTCACAGGCCGGTGGTTACACTGCGGCCGAACCGGGCGAGACGGACCAGGGCGAGAACCCCGAAGCGATACCTTTCGGTGATCGCACATCGGTTGACGGGCCGTCGATCGGCTGGGTTGGATTGCAGGCGGGCACAAAATCAGCTTTCCGCGCGGGGTCACGGGGCCGCCGTGTGGAATAACTCCGACCTAGGAGCCAGCGTGCATTCCTGGATTTCGCGGCGGGTCACCGCCACCGCCGCCGCTGCCGTTCTGACCGGTGCGTTCATGGCCGGCTGCGGCAGCAGCGGCTCAGGCAACACCTCCTCGAACCCGCTGACCGGGGGCGGCGGCGGCCCCACCGGCTCGATCGTGGTCGGCTCGGACAACTTCCTGGAGAGCGTGCTGCTGGCCGACATCTACGGGCAGGCCCTTGCCGCCAAGGGATACAAGGTCAGCTACAAGCTGAACATCGCCAGCCGCGAGGTGACCTACGGGCTGCTCAAGAGCGGCTCGATCACGCTCAAGCCCGAGTACAACGGCGCGCTGCTGGCGTACCTGGACAGCCTGTCGAAGAAGAACACCCCGCAGCAGTCCACCGAGCAGGTGGACGCCGCGATCGCGCAGGAACTGGCGCCGAACCTGGAGGTCCTGCAGCCCTCGTCGGCCCAGGACAACGACACCCTCACGCTGAGCAAGCAGGCGGCGTCGAAGTACGGCATGAAGGACGGCTCCTCGATCACGGACTTCGTCGCGGCGCTCAAGGGCGGCCAGGTCTCCATCGGCGCGGCGGCCGAGTTCCAGACCCGCTACCAGGGCATCGTCGGCCTGGAGCAGGCGTACGGGCTGAAGCCCTCGCAGATCAGCTTCAAGTCGCTGGACGCGGGCGGCACCCTGACCGAGACGGCGCTGGCGCAGAACGCGGTGGACGCCGGCGACCTGTTCACCACCGACCCGACGATCACCCAGAACGGCCTGGTGACCCTGTCCGACCCGAAGAACATCTTCGGCGTGCAGAACGTGCTGCCGCTGGTGAACAAGACGGCGCTGAACCCGGCCGGGGTCGCCGCGCTCAACGCGGTGGACGCCAAGCTCGACAGCAAGACCCTGCTCGCCCTGGACATCAAGACCCAGGTACAGAAGCAGGATCCTGCGACGGTGGCGACCGCATGGCTGAAGGAGCAGGGGCTGGTCTGACCGGTCGAGCCCTGATCATCAGGCTCCTGTGACGGTGGCGGGAACCGGCCGCCGCGGCCCCCGACTCTGGTAACCCCGCAGGCTCCCACGTACCCTTACACGTGCAGCGGCTCTGCTGTCCGCCCAGCTGGGCGGACAGCAGAGCTTTACACAAGGTGGCGAAGGGAAGCATGATGCGGGGCGGGACTGAAGTGAGCACTGCGCGACGGCGGCACCATCTCGGCGGCCGGGGGGCGTTCCTGCTGCTGGCGGCGGTGCTGTGCGCACTCGTCGGGTCGACGGGTGCGGCGGCGGCGAGCACGGGTGCGGGCGCGGCCAACACGGCGAAGGGCGCCGTCGCCGCTCGGGGCGCGGCGGGGGCGCAGCCGCAGGTGGTGCGGCCGTTCACCGGAACCGGCTGCCACACGTACAACTACTGGAACGGTGCGCACGTCTGCATCACCGTCGTCGGTAACAGCCTGAACATGCAGTCGGCCAGCGGCGAGACGGACGGCCCGGACACCGACTGGGGCAAGCTCTGGGACACCGAGGGCGTGATCACCATCTGGGGCCACCCGGTCAACCACTACATGACGGTCAGCTGGGCCTCCGGCGGCGGGGTCTGGCTGGCGAACGGCGACAACATGTGCTTCACCGACACCACGCTGAACCAGACCGCCTGTCTCACGATGCATTTGTAACGGCGACCGGCGCCGCCGGCGAGCAGCTCCGCCGCCGCCCGCGCGGCGGCGGCCGGCCAAAGGCGCTGACAGGCGTCTGCCGCGAGCGGAACCTTCCGCGGTAGAGGGGATTGCGCGCACCCCGGTCGAGCGGACAGGCTTATCCGGTCTCTGCCACAAGCGGGGAGGCGCCGGTCGGTGCTCGATCAAGTGCCGTGTGTCATCCAACCCACGAGGACGTGCTTGACATGCGAACTGCCCATGGGCGCAGCGTCCGCACGGCCCACGTTGCGCGGATCGTCCTTGGCGGCGGGGTCCGTGGCGGACCGAGAATCCGACCGCGGGGCCGCCGGGATGTCCGGCCCGCCGTCGGCGCCGCGTTGATCAGCGCGCGGCATGCCCGCACACGATACCGGGGTTGAGTTCGCGTCCTTACGGCCGGGCTGTCAGGCGGGCGATGCCTCGCCCGGGCTCACCCGCGGCGGCCGAGCGTCGCGCGGCCTGGCAGTCGCGATCGGCCCCGATCCGGTGGTGGTAGCGGCCCGCTGCGGCGTCCGGGGCGAAGCGGTCCGCGAGCCGCGCGGCGGTGGCCGTACCGGGCGCCGCGGCGCGGGCTGTGAGCGCCGTTGCCACGCTCGACGAGCGTCGCCGCGTGCGCCGCGGCACTATACGGGCGGTGAACCCGCGCGGCGCGGCCGCCGTGAAGGTGGGGGACTCCCCTCTTCCGCGGGAGCCACCCGGCGTCAGGAGGCGAACATGGACCCGGAAGGGCACGAGGCGGTCCCCGGCCCGCGGCGGCGCGGCGGCCGCCGGTCCGCGGCGCGCGGTGTGCGGCGCGCGGCATGGAACCTGCGCTTCGCCTCGACCGGCGCCCGCGTCCCGGCCGCGATGGTGGTCGAGTCAGCGGCCCTGCTGCGCGCCGCCGTCGAGGAGGTGTGCTGGCAGGTGGCCGTGGACGAGTGGCTGTCCGCCCGGCCGCGCCGCTGGCGCCGGCGCGCCTACGCCGCGTGGGCCGCGCAGCTCAAGGATCTGGAGCGGCGGCGCGAGCAGCTGCGGCGCCTGGTGGAGGCGGAAGTACTCGCCTGCTGACCGTGCGGGCCGCGCTCGACGGCGGACGGTGTGCCGTCGAGCGCGGCCCGTCGGGCGCCGCGCGTCGCGGACTCGGCCGCGGGATTCACCGGTCGGCGCCCGCCGACCCGTGATCAGTCGTGGTAGTGGTCGTGGTCGTGGTAGTGGTCGTGGAGGGCGTTCTCCTTCGCCAGCCGCTCCTTGCGCATCCGCCACCACTCGGCGCCCTGGTTCGGGTTGACCAGGTGCGCCGCGAGCGAGAACGCCTTCGAGGTCTGGTTCAGGCCGCGGTAAAGACCAAGGCGCGCGTTGCGGGCCATCCCGCGCTGCTCGCCGTGGGTCCGCCACGCGGTGGTCGAGTCCCCGGCGAACTCCTTGGTGTCCTCGGAGGTGTAGTAGTAGAGCGCGATCGACTTGCGCCAGCGGCCCTCGGCGATGGGCTTGGGGAAGCCGTGGATCGAGCGGTTGTCGGTGGTGAACACCAACATGCTGCCCCAGCTCGGCACGAGCGTCTTGGAGGGCTTGCTCGGATCCCCCAGTTCCAGGCAGCCGCCGTAGGACTCGTCCCACTCGTCGTTCAGGTAGACCAGCACGTTGATACGGCGGTAGAGCGCGAGCGGCTCGTAGAGGTGGAAGTCGGTGTGCGGCGCGAGGACGCCGCCGGGACCGCTCATGTGCAGCCCCCCGCCCTTGAGGTACGGGTCCGGGATCAGCTTCTTGATCCCGGTGAGCGCTTCGAGCAGGCGCAGCACCGTCGGATCGCTCAGCTCCCTGATCAGCCGGCGGAACGGATCGGGGATCACCTCGATGTTCGAGCAGCTGAACTTGCGGAACTGGTAGGTGTCGCCCAGCGCGGTCCAGGACGGCCAGTCGGGATCGGGGAACGCTTCCATCACGGAGGGATCGACGCTGAGCATGTCCCGGAAGACGGCGTGCGGGAAGGGTTCGGCGGTGTTGTAACCCGGCGCCGCGGCCTCCACCTCTTTGCGGAACTTGGTGAAGTTGAAAATCGTCGCCGGCTCGGCACGCTGCGCGGATGAATTCGTGCCCATCACCACGGGCCCTCCACTGAAAGATTTTCGTCTGATTCCCGCAAGATATGAACGCTTGCGCGGATGCTAACCGTACCAGGCCGCCCGGCCCCGGACCTCGGGCTCATCCGGCTCGTCCGGGGTCCTGCGGTGGCGGCGCCGGCGCCGGGCCGCGGCCCGGCCGCACCCGGCCGAACAGCGCGACGAATCCGACCGAGAGAAGGTCGGCCACGGTGGTCAGCAGACGGGAGAGCAGCGCCACCGCGGTGGCCTTGCCCACGCCGAGCACCGGCGAGAGCGCCGCAACCAGCACCACTTCCCGCACGCCCGCGCCGGCCGGGGCGAACACGACCAGGAAGCCGATGCACCATGCGAAGGCGAAACCGCCGGCCGACAGCAGGAAGGCGCGCCCCTGCGGCGCGCCCAGACGCACCGCGAGCAGCCAGACGCTCAGCCCGAACAACACCCAGGACAACAGCGCCCACAGCATCGCCACCACGATCGCGCGACCCGTCAGCGGCGGTTCCTGCGCCGGGCGGCGCACCAGGCGCAACAGCCGGTCGATCACCGGGTTGAGCACTCGGGGATGCAGGCAGACCAGGACGACCGGGATGCCGAGGAACGCCCAGCGGTAGCCGGCGGTCCCGGAACTGGTCAGGCCCGCCACGAGCGCGACCGCCGACACCAGCAACCCGGCGGACAGGTCCACCAGTATCTTCACCACGGCGACCGTGGCCGAGCGCTGACGCGGGATCAGCCGCGCCCGTCCCAGCTCCATCTGCGCCAGCACCGGCCAGACCGCACCGGGCACGTACTTGCCGATCTGTCCGACGAAGAAGATCCGGGCCGCCGCGGCCAGCGGCACGGGCGAGCCCGCGGCAGCCATCAGCGAGCGCCACACCAGCATCGAGACGAACAGGGCGAGCAGCACCATGGCCAGCGCTCCCGCGATGGACCCCGGACCCAGGTCCGCGAATGCCGCGCGCACCTGCGACCACTGCCCGGCCACCGCGAAAAAGCCCAGCCCGACGGCGACGAGCACGAATCCGACGCGCACGGCGTTGCTGCCGAGCAGCGCCGTCGCCCGTCCCGCGAGCGACCGGCGGCCCTCGGCGGGAGAGCCGGCACGGTGTTCGGCGCCGCGATGTTCGGCGGTTTCGATCGACTCGCTCGCGGTGATCGCCCGGTCTTCCACAGCCCGAGCTTACGGGGCTCGGCGGCGCCCGCGTGAAATCCGCGCCCGGCGGCGCCGCCTGAGCTCGCCTGAGCGCGGCCGATGCGGCGCCCGCACTATTGTCTGTTCCCATGCGAGTGACGCTCTTCGGTACTTACGACGCCAAGGCGCACCCCAGGGCCGGCATCATCGCCGACGGACTGCGCGCCCACGGCCACGAGGTGCAGGAGTGCAACGCGCCGCTCGGCCTGGACACGGCCGCCCGGGTCGCCATCCTCGCGCAGCCGTGGCGGGTGCCGGCGCTGTTGGCCACGCTCGCACGGCGCTGGTCCCGGCTCGTGCTCACCGCGCGCCGCCAGCCGCGCCCGGACCTGGTGCTCGTCGGCTACCTCGGCCACTTCGACGTGCGGCTGGCCCGGCGGCTGTATCGCCGCACGCCGATCGTGCTCGACCATCTCATCGGCGCCGCCGACACCGCCCGCGACCGGCAGTTGTCCGGGGGGATCAAACAGGTCCTGCTGCGCGCGATCGACGCGGGGGCGCTGCGCTCGGCGGACGTGGTCGTCGTGGACACCGAGGAGCATCTCAGTACACTGCCGGTCGAGCACCGGGAGCGGGCTGTCGTCGTCGCGGTCGGGGCCCCGCGCGCCTGGTTCGACGCGGCGCGCACGGCGCTGGTCCCGGCTCGTGCTCACCGCGCGCCGCCAGCCGCGCCCGGACCTGGTGCTCGTCGGCTACCTCGGCCACTTCGACGTGCGGCTGGCCCGGCGGCTGTATCGCCGCACGCCGATC
>NZ_JAGSXH010000087.1 GCF_018283645.1 Actinocrinis puniceicyclus
CGGGAGGGGCGGGGCGTGCGCCCCACCCACGCGGGGATCCGAGTGAGACCTCTTCGAAGCGCACGCCGTCATGCCAGGTGGTGCGAGGAATATGCAAGTGCCCGTATACCATGGCCGCCACCGGGAAGCGGGTGTGCCAATCCGCGGTGGCCGTCGTACCGCACCACTGCGCGAACTCGGGGTAGCGCAGCACCCTGGTCGGATCGCGCACCAGCGGATAGTGGTTGACAAGTACCAGCGGCACAGGCGTGGCGGACGGAGAAGACGGCGCGTCATCCGGTACGGAAGTGCACTCCTCCAGCCGACGCAGCGTCAGCGCCACTCGCTCCCGGCACCACGCGTCCCGCGACGGATAAGGGTCCGGATGTAGCCGGAACTCGTCGTTGCACACGACTCCGGTGCGATAGGCATAGGCGAGCCCGGCTTCTTTCGTGTGTGTGCCCGGAGGGTGGAAGCTGTAGTCGTACAGGAGGAAGAGGGGTGCGATCCGCACCGGGCCGCCCGCACCGTGCCAGACCGGATACGGATCCTCCGGAGTGAGCACACCGAGTTCGCGGCACAGCTCGACCAGCCGCTCATAGCGGGCCACGCCGCGCAGCCGGTCCTCGCCGGACGGCGAACTCCACAGCTCGTGGTTGCCCGGGGCCCACACGACCTGCGCGAACCGCCCCGCCAGCAGCCGCAGGACCGCCACGATGTCGTCGATCCGCTCCGAGACGTCGCCGGCGACCAGCAGCCAGTCTCCGTCGCCGCGCGGCCGGAGGGCTTCGGCGATCGCGCGGTTCTCCGGATAGGAGACGTGTAGGTCGCTGACTGCGAGCAGCCGCGCCGGCGCGTTTTCATTCTCCCCGTTCACAGTCTCCAGCGTGCCGGTAACACTACTGCGTTGACAATCCCCGGGTCGTTACATAGCGGCATGGCACCTGCATCGGGACGACCGTGCCACCGAATGACCACACTCAGCGGCGGCGCAGCAGGGCCAGGTACATCGCGTCGGTGCCGTGCAAGTGCGGCCACAGCTGCACGTCGGGGCCGTCGCCGAGTTCCGGCACCCCGGGCAGGTACGGCCGGGCGTCGAGCTGTTCCACGTCGTCGCGGCCCGCGAGCACGTCGGTGACCACAAGGCGGGTCTCGGCCAGGTGCGGGGAGCAGGTCACGTACGCGACCAGGCCGCCCGGCCGGGCCGAGTCCAGCGCCGCGGCCAGCAGCTTCTTCTGCAGCGCGGCCAGCCGCGAGACGTCCGCGGGTTCGCGGCGCCACCGGGACTCGGGACGCCGGCGCAGCGCGCCGAGCCCGGTGCACGGCGCGTCCACCAGCACCCGGTCGAACACGTCGCGGCGCCAAGGCGGACGAGTGCCGTCCGCGGCGACGACCTTGTGCACGCCGTGGATCGGTTGCAGCGCGCGCTTGACCAGGCGGGCGCGATGGGGCGCCAGCTCGGCCGCGACCAGCCTGGCGCCGCGCTGCGCGCCTATGGCCGCGAGCAGGGCCGCCTTTCCGCCCGGACCGGCGCACAGGTCGAGCCAAAGCGCGTCGCGGCCGCCAACCTCGCCGGACGCGCCCGCACCGGACGCACCCGCACCGGTGTGACCGGTGCGCTCCCCCACCGGCGCCGCGGCCAGCGCGAGGGCGACCAGCTGACTGCCCTCGTCCTGCACCCCGGCCCGGCCGCGCACGACCGCTTCGAGCCGCGCCGGATCGCCCTCCGGCAGATACGCCGCCGTCGGCGCGTACCGGCCCGGCTCAGCGCCCTGCTTCACCAGCTCGGCCTGCTCGCACAGGCCGGGCCTGGCGGCCAGGGTGACACCCGGGCGCAGGTTGTCGGCTTCAAGCAACTTGTCGATCTGCGCGTAGGCGGCCTCCTTACCGCGATGCGCCGCCAAAGAATCCCAGAGGGCTGAGACGACCCACGCCGGGTGCGAGCGGTAGACGGCGAGGTAGCCTTCCGGGTCGCGCTGCGGGTCGGGCGCCACGACATCCACCCACTCGCGCAGGTCACGCCGGGCGACCTTGCGCAGCACCGCGTTGACCATGCGGGCCGCGCCGTCGTGGGACGCCTCCCGGGCCAGCTCGACGGAGGAGTCCACGGCGGCGTGCGGCGGAATGCGGGTCGCCAGCAGTTGGTGCGCGCCGAGCCGCAGCACGTCGAGCACCTCCGGGTCCAGCTGGGCGAGCGGCCGGTCCACGCAGGCGGCCAGGATCGCGTCATAGGTTCCCCGGCCGCGCAGCGCGCCGTAGGCCAGCTCCGTGGCGAGCGCCGCGTCCCGAGCGTCGAGTCGCCGGTCCGTCAGAAGGCGTGGCAGTACGAGGTTCGCGTAGGCCTCGCGCTCGGCGACCGCGCGCAGCGTGTCGTAGGCGGCGAGTCGGGCCGGGTCGGTGCGCATCCGACCATTATCCCGTGCTCACCGCGCCCGCCCGACCGCCGGCCCGGCACCCACTACTCGAAACGCGCGCCCTCGGGCAGACGCAGCCCGCGTGCCCAATCCGCCGCGCTCATGCGCCGCTTGCCCTGGGCCTGCACATCGCCGAGCCGCACGGTGTGCCCGGAGCCGGTGCCGACCTGCAGACCGCGCCTGTCGGCGATGATCGCGCCCGGCTCGGTGTCGGTGACGCCGGGGACCGGCGTCACCGGGAAGATCTTGACCCGTTCGCCGGCGAGCGTCGTCCACGCGCCCGGCGCGGGGGTGCACGCGCGGATCTGGCGGCCGATGCGCAGCGCCGGGGACTTCCAGTCGATGCGGGCGTCCTCGCTCGTCAGCTTCGGAGCGTGCGACACGCCGTCGGCCGGCTGCGGCACCGCGACAGCCCGGCCCTCCTCGATCCCGTCGAGGGTGGCCACCAGCAGGCGCGCGCCGTGCACGGCGAGCCGGGCCAGCAGGTCGCCGCTGGTGTCCGTGCGGCCGATCTCCTCGGTGACCGTGCCGAACACCGGACCGGTGTCCAGCCCCTCCTCCAGGCGGAACGTGCACGCCCCGGTGATCTCGTCGCCGGCCAGGATCGCGTGCTGGACGGGCGCCGCGCCGCGCCAGGCCGGCAGCAGCGAGAAGTGCAGGTTGATCCAGCCGTACTTGGGCACGTCGAGCGCGGCGGGCGGGATCAGCCCGCCGTACGCGACGACAGGGCAGGCGTCCGGGGCCACCTCGGCCAGCCGCGCCAGGAACTGCGGGTCGCGCGGGCGCGCCGGGGTGAGCACTTCGAGCCCGGCCTCGTGCGCCACCCGGTGCACCGCGGAGGGCTCCGTGCGGCGCCCGCGACCGGTCGGCGCGTCGGGGCGGGTGAGCACGGCCGCCACCTCGTGCCGGGAGCCGAGCAGCGCTTCAAGCGACGGCACCGCCGTCTGCGGCGTCCCGGCGAACAGTACTCTCATATCCGCGTTCCTCCTCGCCCCCGGCTCCCGCCGATCAGCGCGCCTGGCCGAAAGTGGGGTGCGGGGAGAGCTTGATCGTGGGGGCGCCCGCCGCCCCGGCGGCTCCCGCCCCGGCGGCTCCCGCGCCGCCGTTCGCCCAGTCGGCCTGCCGTATCGCGCGCAGCGCCGCCTTACGGGTCTCCCGGTCGAGCCGGTCGACGAACAGGACGCCGTCGAGGTGGTCGGTCTCGTGCTGGAAGCAGCGCGCGAGCTTCTCGCTGCCCTCGATCACGACCTCGTCGCCGTACTCGTTGAAACCGCGGGCGAGCGCGCGCAGCGCACGTGTGCAGGGGAACGCCAGGTTCGGGATGGACAGGCAGCCCTCGTCGCCGTCCTGCGTCTCATCGGACAGGTCCAGCGCCGGGTTGATCAGATGCCCGACCTCGCCGTCCACGTTGTAGGTGAACACTCGCAGCGAAACGCCGATCTGGGGCGCCGCCAGGCCGGCGCCCGGGGCGGCCAGCATCGTGTCCGTCAGGTCCTTGACGAGCCGGCGCAGTTCCTTGTCGAAGTCGATCACGGGTTCGGCCATGGTGCGCAACACCGGATCGCCGAACAACCGGATCTGCTGGATCGCCACGCTCGCCGTCCGTTCGTCTCGTCTTCGCCCGCATTCCTGGCCGCGATCGCGAAGTATCGCCGGGTCGAGTGTAACCAAGGCCGCGCGCCCGCCGCGCCTTGCGCCGGTCGGCGCGGGCGCATCAGGCCAGGTCGGCGGGATCGATGCGGATGCGCACATGAGCGGGGGCCTTGCGGGCGGAGCGCACGCCCTGCGTCGCCTTGAGCGCTTCGACCAGCGGCCGGCCGGCGGCCCGCGGGCAGCGGATCAGGACTCTGTGCAGCTGCTCGCCGGACTCGCCGCCGCCTGGCGCCGGCGTCGGGCCGAGGATTTCGGCGCCCTGCGGCGGCGCGAACGCGGTCATGAACTCGTCGAGGGCCGCGTACGGCGCGGTCAGCTCCGCGATCCGCGCGGCCGGCGGGTATCCCAGATCGGCGCGATCGGCCAGCTCGCGGCGGGCGAACGCGGCCGGGTCCCAGCGCACCAGGGCCTGTACAGGCGCGGCGGTGGGCTCGGCGGCCACCGCCACCACACCGCCGTCCGACGCCGGACGCACCAGCGCTGCGGCGGCGAGCCAGCGGCGAAGTGCCTGCTCGGCCGCGCGCAGCGTCGGCACGCCGAGCAGCAGGTCCCCGTCCAGCAACAGCGCCGCCGCATAGCCGCCCGCGGCCGGCGGTTCCGCCCCGGGCGTCGCCACGACCAGCGCCGGCTGCGGCCCGACCTCGGTCAGGATCGCTCCGCCGCGGCTCAGGCGCACCGGCACCCCGGGGAACGCCCGGCCCAGTTCCTCGGCGCTGCGCGCCGCGCCGGTGGCACGGGCGCGAAACCGGCTCGCGCCGCAGCGGTCGCAGCGCCAATGCCCGGCGATCCGGTTGCACCAGCGGCAGCGGGCCGAGTCCCCCGACCCGGCCAGGGCCAGCGGTCCGCGGCAGTGCGCGCAGTGCGCGGGCTGGCGGCAGCGCACACAGGCCAGCGCGGGCAGGTAGCCGGTGCGGGGCACCTGCACCAGGACCGGGCCGCGCTGTAAACCGTCGCGAGCCACGCCCCAGGCGAGAGCGGGGATGCGCGCGATGGCCGCACCCGCGTCGCGCGCGGCCTCCCGGTCGGGGTCCGCGGTACGCACCATCGGCGCGTGCTCGCGCACCACGGCGCGCGGCGCGGCGACGGGGCGGGCCCATCGCCGGGCGACGAGTTGCGCCGCCTCCGCGGTCACCGCGTACCCGCCGATCAACGCGGCCGCCCCGGTCTGGTGCGCGCGGATCGTCAACACCTCACGCACGTGCGGGTAGGGCGCGGTGCGGTCGGCCAGGGAGGAGTCCCCGTCGTCCCAAAGCGCGACCAGGCCGAGATCGGGCAGCGGCACGAACATCGCGGCGCGCGTGCCCACGACGCAGCGCACCGCGCCGCGCTTGGCGGCCAGCCAGCGGCTGTAACGCTCCCCCGCGCCGAGATCGGCGGTGAGCGCGACGTGCCGTCCGGGCCCGAGCAGTTCGGTGAGCACGACATCCATCCGGCCCACGTCGCGCCCGTCCGGCACCACGACCACGGCGCTGCGGCCGCTGTTCAGGGTCGCGTGCACGGCGGCGGCCAGCGCCCGCGCCCAGTCGGGCGCGAGGGAGCCGGCCAGCGCGGTCCAGACCGCTCGCGGACTGTGCCCTGCCGCCAGCGCCGTGAGCAGTTCGGGACCGTTCGCGTAGTACTTCCACGGTTGCGGGTCGTAGGGAGCCGGTGGCTCGACGGCCGCCGGACGGGGCGCGGCCTTCTCGGCGCGAGCGTGCCGCGGCGGGATCGCCAGGCGCAGCACGTCGGAGACGGTGCCCGCGTAGGCGTCGGCGACGGTGCGGACCAGCCGGCCGATCTCGGGGGTCAGCACCGGTTCCGGGGAGACGACGCTGTGCAGGGGGGCGAGCCGGCCGCCGAACTCGGTCTGCTCCGCGCGTTCCCACAGGTAGCCGTCGACGAGCTGTCCGGCGAACCGGACACGCACCCGCACTCCGGGCTGCGCCTGCTCGGCCAGCCGCTGCGGGACGGTGTAGTCCCACAGCCGGTCCAGATGCACGGGCTCGACATCCACCACCACCCGGGCGACCGGGCGGCGCTGCGCCGGGATCAAGGCCGCGGGCGGCGCCGAGGCGGCCCGCGCCTTGCCGTGGGCGGCCTCGGCGCGCACGAGCGCCATCTGCTCGCCCGCGTGGTCCATCCGTCCTTTGTACCGGACCGGGCCGACAGCGGAGGACCCGGGAACGCAACTGACGCGGCATCAAAACTGATGCCGCGTCAGAAACGCGTGGGTGCGGCGGGCGTACGCCGCGGCCGGGTTCAGCCGATGGCCGACTTGAGCGCCTCGACCCGGTCGGTCTGCTCCCAGGTCAGGTCCGGCAGCTCGCGACCGAAGTGGCCGTAGGCCGCGGTCTGGGCGTAGATCGGGCGCTTGAGGTCCAGGTCGCGGATGATCGCGGCGGGCCGCAGGTCGAAGACCTCGCCGATGGCCTGCTGGATGCGCTGCGCCGGGACGGTCTCGGTGCCGAAGGTCTCCACGAACAGCCCGACCGGGGCGGCCTTGCCGATCGCGTAGGCGACCTGGACCTCGGCCCGGGAGGCCAGGCCGGCGGCGACGACGTTCTTGGCCACCCACCGCATCGCGTAAGCGGCCGAGCGGTCCACCTTCGACGGGTCCTTGCCGGAGAAGGCGCCGCCGCCGTGCCGGGCCATACCGCCGTAAGTGTCCACGATGATCTTGCGGCCGGTCAGGCCCGCGTCGCCCATCGGGCCGCCGATCTCGAAGCGGCCGGTCGGGTTGACCAGCAGCTGGTAGCCCTCGGTGTCGATCTCAAGGCCGCCCTGCCGCAGCTCGGCGAGTACGTGGTCGACCACGTATTCCTTCACGTCCGGGGTCAGCAGCGTGGCCAGGTCGATGTCCGAGGCGTGCTGCGAGGAGACGACCACGGTGTCCAGCCGCACCGGCTTGTCGCCGTCGTACTCGATGGTGACCTGGGTCTTGCCGTCCGGGCGCAGATAGGCCACGGTGCCGTCCTTGCGCACCGCGGCCAGGCGCTGCGCGAGCCGGTGCGCCATCGCGATCGGAAGCGGCATCAGCTCAGGGGTGTCCGAGCAGGCGTAACCGAACATCAGGCCCTGGTCGCCCGCGCCCTGCAGGTCCAGCTCGTCGTCGGTGGTCCCGGAGAACCGCGACTCGTAGGCCGCGTCGACGCCCTGCGCGATGTCCGGGGACTGCGCGCCGATCGACACGGACACACCGCACGAGGCCCCGTCGAAGCCCTTCTTCGAGGAGTCGTAGCCGATGCCGAGCACGGTCTCACGCACGATCGTGGGGATGTCGGCGTATCCGGTAGTGGTGACCTCTCCGGCGACGTGCACCTGGCCGGTGGTGATCAGCGTCTCCACCGCCACGCGCGAAGACGCGTCATCCTTGAGCAGAGCGTCGAGGATGGAGTCGGAGATCTGGTCGGCGATCTTGTCGGGATGCCCCTCGGTCACCGACTCGGAGGTGAACAGGCGGCGGGCGGTGTCCGGACGGACCACAGGACGGCTCCTTCTCGCAGCGGCTGCTGACTTATCGGCAGGGGCCGCCCTCCGCGACCCGCGCTTGTGCACGCGTCAGTCTATCCATGCACCCCAGTCGCCAAGGTAGCCCGCAAGTAGCGTACCGGGGGCGCGAGCGGCGCGGTGCATTGCTTCGTTCGCGCCCGTGAGCGGGCTTTCGCCGCGCGCGGCCGGTGCTGAAACAACCGTGCGGACAATCGGCCTCGGGGCCGGCTTCAGCCGCATCGGCGCAGCGCCGCGACCCGGTCCCAGACCGCGTCGGCCAGCGCCCGCTTGGAGCCGGGCGGCACTGTGCTCTCCACGCCGTCCGCTCCGATGATGACACCCTCGGTCTGCGACCGGCCGAACACCTTCTGCGCGCCGACCTCGTTGACCACCAGCAGATCCACGCCGTAGGCGGCCACCTTGCGGCGGCCCAGTTCCAGGTAGGAGTGCGACTCGTCGCCGGTCTCGGCCGCGAAACCCACCACGGTCTGGCCGGGTGCGAGCCGGTCGCGGCCGAGTTCGCGCAGCACGTGGGGGTTCTGGACCAGCTCGATCACCGGCGCCCAGTGCTCGTCGGTCTTCTTGATCTTCGACTCGGCGTAGTGGCCGGGCCGGAAGTCGGCGACCGCCGCGTTGGCCACCACGATCTGCGCGTCGGCCGCGGCGGCACGCATCGCTTCGCGCAACTCCAGCGCGGTGCCGACGCGGACCACCTTGGCTCCGGCCGGGTCGGGCAGCGCGACGTTCGCGGCGATGACGGTGACCTCCGCGCCGCGCGCCACGGCGGCGGCCGCGAGCGCGTAGCCCTGCAGGCCGCTGGAGCGGTTGCCGAGATAACGCACCGGATCGAGCGGCTCGCGGGTGCCGCCGGCGGAGACCACGACGCGCAGCCCGGCCAGGTCGTCCGGTAGCGGCCCGCCGCGGCGCAGCACCGCGGCCGCGGCCTCGAAGATCTGCGCGGGCTCGGGCAGCCGCCCCGGCCCGCTGTCCGCTCCGGTGAGCCTGCCCACCGCCGGTTCCAGCACGACCGCTCCGCGCCGCCGCAGCGTGGCGACGTTCTCGCGGGTCGCCGGGTGTTCCCACATCTCGGTGTGCATCGCGGGGCAGAACACGACGGGACAGCGCGCGGTCAGCAGCGTGCTGGTCAGCAGGTCGTCGGCCAGGCCGCAGGCGGCCTTCGCGAGCAGGTCGGCGGTGGCCGGCGCGACGAGCACGAGGTCCGCGCGCTGCCCGAGGCGCACGTGCGGTACTTCGGACACCCGTTGCCAGACCTGCGACGAGACGGGGTGCCCGGACAATGCCTCCCAGGTGGGTGCGCCGACGAACCGCAGCGCCGAAGCCGTGGGCACGACGTGCACGTCGTGCCCGGATTCGGTGAAGCGTCGCAGCACCTCGCAGACCTTGTACGCCGCGATGCCGCCGCCGACACCGAGTACGACCCGCGGTCTGTGCGCCGACGCGTGATCAGGCTCCACGTCCCGATCGGACACGCGACCGGATCAGGCCTGCTCGACCGGTTCCGCCGTCAGCAGCCCGGCGTTGATCTCGCGCAGGGCGATCGACAGCGGCTTCTCGTGCACATGGGTGTCGACCAGCGGGCCGACGTACTCCAGCAGCCCCTCGCCGAGCTGCGAGTAGTAGGCGTTGATCTGGCGGGCACGCTTGGCCGCGTAGATCACCAGGCTGTACTTGGAGTCGGTCGCCTCAAGCAGCTCGTCGATCGGCGGGTTGATGATGCCCTCGGGCTCGGTGACGGACACGAAGGAGACCTTCCGATCGGCGAAAATCCAGTACCCGTCCTCAGGACAGGCCCATCAAGCTTATCAGTTCCCGCGCCACGTCCTGCACGGACGTGTTGACCAGCGCGACGTCGAACTCGGATTCCGCGGCCAGCTCCACGCGGGCGGCGGCCAGCCGGCGCTCGACCACCTCTGCGGGCTCGGTGCCGCGCCGTGTCAGCCGGCGCACCAGTTCCTCCCAGCTGGGCGGGGCGAGGAAGACCTGCAACGCCTCGGGCATCGCGGAGCGCACCTGCCGGGCGCCCTGGAGGTCGATCTCCAGCAGCGTGGGCACACCCGCGGCGAGCCGGTCGAGCACGGGCTGGCGCGGGGTGCCGTAGCGATTGCCGGCGAACTGCGCCCATTCGAGCAGCTCGTTGTTCGCCACCAGCTTGTCGAACCCCGGCTGGTCGGTGAAGTAGTAGTGCACCCCGTGGATCTCGCCCGGCCGAGCGTGCCGGGTGGTCACCGACACCGAGTGCCAGATCTCCGGATGGGCGGAGCGCAGGTGCGCTACGACGGTGCTCTTGCCGACACCGGAAGGGCCGGAAAGCACGGTCAGGCGGCGCGGGACGGCGCCGGCGCCGTCCAGCCGCTGCTGGGCCTGGGGCCGGGGACCCGCGGGGTCCGGCAGCGTCGACGGTTCACCTTCACCGGTTTGCGTGGGTCTCACGCGCACCGAGGTTACCCCAACGCGGCGGGTGCGGCGGATACACCCGCGCCGAGAAGGAGCCGGACCTTCGCCCGCAAGCCCTCTCGACGCGGTCGCGCCGTCCGAACCCGCCCAGGCCGTGTAGGCGGCCCAGCCGACCCGAACGCTGCGCTCGCGCGCAGCGTTCGGGGTCCGACTACTTGGCGCCGCCGAACTCGCGCTCGAGCGCGGCGATCTGGTTGGCGCCGAGGCCCCGGACCCGGCGGGTCTCGGAGATCGAAAGCCGCTCCATGATCTGCTTGGCCCGGACTTTGCCGACGCCCGGCAGGGACTCGAGCAGAGCCGAGACCTTCATCTTGCCGATTACGTCGTTCTTCTGGCCCTCGCGGACTACCTCGGAGAGCGAGGCCCCCGAGTGCTTGAGCCGGTTCTTGACCTCGGCACGCTCACGCCGGGCCGCGGCCGCCTTCTCGAGAGCTGCCGCGCGCTGTTCGGGAGTGAGGGGCGGAAGAGCCACGCCAATTCACCTCATGACGTCGATGCGGATCGGTGGGATGAGTCGTCCTGCCGTGCACACGGCCTGACGGCTCGGTTGTCCGTTGCCGGAACCTAGTCGCTTACAGCGTCAGTGGCAAGGTGACACCCCTGCTGGTCTGCGATAAAACCGGAGCGTACCGGAGTTTGCGGCGCCGCGTGCGCGCGACGGCCGGATTGGCCGGGCCGGACGGGCCGATGCGCGGCGCGTTCAGCGGCCCGCGGCATAGCCCTGCATCCCCCGCGGATTGGCCGCCGCGCGCAGGACACCGGTATCAGGGTCTCTATATACAGCACTGAGCCTTCCTAGCATCCAAGCCCCCGCGCAGCTCGGCTCGTGCCCGAGTTTTCGCAGCTCATCGAGCACAACAGGTGAAAATCTCGATTCGAGCGCCAAGCCAAGAGGATCACGCTGGCGCGGAGCGAACGATGAGGGTACTGCGTTGCTGTGCCAGGCGGGTGCCTCGATCGCGGCCTGAAGTCCCAGACCGTCCACGGCCCAGCCTAGAAGCAGCAGCATTTGCCACTGGTCCTGCTGGTCTCCGCCCGGCGTGCCGAAAGCAAGCACGGGTTCGCCGCCGCGGCAGGCCAGCGACGGGCTCAGGGTGCTGCGGGGCCGCTTGCCCGGGGCCAGCGTGTTGGGCAACCCGCGCTCAAGCCAGAACATCTGACCCCGGGTTCCCAGACAGAATCCCAGGTCAGGGACGGTAGGCGAGGATTGGAGCCAGCCGCCGGAGGGCGTGGCGGAGATCATGTTCCCCCAGCGGTCGACCACGTCGATGTGGCAGGTGTCCCCTCGCGTGGTCCCGTCGGCGGCGACCAGGCTCTCTCCGCCGCGCCGGGAGCCCCCCGCGCGCTCGACGGAGGTCATCGCGTCCAGTGATTCCCCTGTTCGGGCCACTGATCGGGGCGAGGCGAGGAAGGCCGGCAGCCGCGGCGGGCGGCCCGCGGGCGCACCGGGGCGTAAGCGGGCGCACGCTTGATCGCCGACGAGCGCTGCCCGATCGCGCAGATATCCGGGATCCAGCAGCCGCCCGATCGGGACGTCCGGATGGTCGCCGTACCAGGCTTCCCGGTCGGCGAACGCCAGCTTGGCCACCTCGGTCACGCGGTGCACTCGCGCGGCCGAGCCGGGCGGCGGCAGCTCGCCGAGGGCGTCGAGCATGCCGAGTTGCTGGAGCAGCACGGGTCCCTGGGTCCAGGGACCGGCCTTGTGGACCGTCAGCCCGCGCCACGCGACGCTGACGGTGGCCTCGTAGCCCGGGCGCCAGGCGTCGAGATCGCCGGCGGTCAGCAGGCCCGTGTGCGCGCGCCCGGTCTCGTCCGGTACGGCCACGCGGCAGAAGCGTTCCAGGGCTTCGGCGACGAAGCCGGAGTACCACGCGCTCAGCGCCGCCTCGATCTGCGCTTCGCGGGCCGCCGCGGCCGCCTCGGCCTCGGCCAGCAAGCGGGCGTAGGTCGCGGCGAGCGCGGGCAGCCGCAACAACTCCCCCGGCCGCGGCACCCGGCCGTCGGGCAGCCACTGCGCCGCCGAGGTCGGCCAGTGCTCGCGAAACTGCTGCGCGACCACACGGATCGTGTTGACGACGCCCGGGGCCAGGGGATGGCCGTGCGCGGCGTAACCGAGGGCGTACTCGAGCACGTCACGCAGGCGCATCGTGCCGTGGTCCCGCAGCAGTGTGAGCCAGGCGCCGACGGCTCCGGGCACTGTGGCCGGCAGCAGGCCGGTGCCCGGTATGAGGTCGAGTCCGAGTGACTCGAAGTGTTCGACGGTCGCGCCGGCCGGGGCCGGTCCCTGTCCGGCGAGCAGGCGCGGCGCCCGGTCGGCCGCGCTCGCCACGATCATCGGCACCTCACCGCCGGGGCCGTTGAGGTGCGGCTCGACCACGTGCAGTGTGAAGGCGGCTGCCACGGCGGCGTCGAAGGCATTGCCGCCGCGTTCGAGCACGGACATGCCCGAGGCAGTCGCCAGATAGTGCGTAGAGGCGATCATCCCGAAAGTTCCATGCAACTCGGGGCGCGTGGTGAAGGTCGGCTCCGTCATAGCGGAACGCTAAGCCGAGACGGCGCTGCTCGGATATGGCTTACGCCGCCCAGATGCGGCCTAATGCGGCTCCTCATCGGGCTCGTCCAGCAGCCGCACCGCCGGAGAGAGGGTGGACCACAGCGCCAGCGCGGCGAAGACGCCGGAGAGCACGATCATCGCCGTCGGCACGCCGAAGGAGTCCGCCAGCACGCCCGCTGTGACCGGAGCGGTCCACAGCAGCCCCGAGGTGCCGAAGCTGAGCGCGGAGGAGACCCGGCCCATGAGCGCGTCGGGAACGATCCGCAACTGGTAGCTCTCCAGCAACACCGTCAGCGGCACGATGAGGAACACGAGGAAGCCGCTGATCGCCCCGATCTGCCAGGGCCCGGGCGCGGCCGCGATGCCGACCGTGGCGGGCGCGATGATCCACGAGGCTGCCAGCACCATCGTGCGCGAGCGCACGTGTTTGAGCAGCACCGGGGCGGCCAGCGCGCCGCCGAGGCCGCCGATCGCGGCGACCGCGGTGACCGCGCCCACGGTGGTCGGGCTGCCGCCGCGCTGTTTGAGCAGCGCGATCACCAGCAGCACGACGCCGCCCAGCAGCGCACTGGTCAACGCGGACCAAAGGATGATGAAGCGCAGGTAGACGCTGGTGCGGATGTACGCGAAACCCTCGCGCACGCCCTGCCAGGGTGAGGGATGATCGGCGCGGTCGGCCGCGTCGGGGCCAAGCGGCCTGCGGATCAACGCCACGCCCAGCGCACTGACCAGGAAGGAGATCGCGTCGGCCAGGAACGGCACCCACTTGGCCAGGGAGAACAGCGCACCGCCGAGGGGCGGGCCGGCCAGCCGGGAGATCATCTCCCGGCCCTGCTTGGAGGCGGACAGCGCGGGGAACTGCTCCGGCGAGACGATCCGCTTGAGCACCGGGGTCATCGCGGCACCGCCGACGCCGTTGCACATGCCCTGGATGAGGGCGACGGCGCCGATGTGCACGACGTTCACGTAACCCTGCGAGACGGCCGCGACGACCGAACCCACGGCGAACGCCTGAATCAGGTCCGCGGTGATCGTCAGCCGGCGGCGCGAATACCGGTCGGCCAGCACGCCGCCGAGCAGCGTGGTGGACAGCCCGCCGATGTTGAGGCACGCACCGACCACCCCGGCGCGGGCCACCGACCCGGTCTCGTAGAGCATCAGCAGCGGGTACGCCAGCTGGGACATGGCGCTGCCCAGCGAAGAGATCAGGGAACTGACCCACCAGGCGGCGTAGTCGCGGTTGCGCCACAGCGGCAGCACCCCGCGCACGGCGGAGCTCGGAGCGCTCGCGGCGTGCCGCGCGGTGGCGCCCAACTCCGCGCCCATGGGCCCGCGCGGTTCCTGGTCGGGCTGCCCCGGGCTATAGCCGTCCGGTTGCGCGGACGGATCGGGCTGGAGCGTCCGTCCCTCGTCGGCTTCCCCGGCGGCGTCGACCTCACGGGCGGTCAACGCGCGGTCCTCGGCACCATCGGCGTGTCCTCGTGTTCTCCCGATCCAGGCTGCGTCCCGGCTCACTTGTGCCCCGCCGCGGCGTGGCGCACACGGGTCGGTGCGCGCGGGGCCGGCGCACACCGGGCCGCTCAGTAACCCAGCGCCGTGCGGCAGTCCTCGACGCCGCGCGCCGCGGCCTCCCGCAGCGCGGCGCGGTCCGGTCCGTAGCGCAACAGTTCCCGGGACACGGCGGGTACGACGTCGCGCAGTGCCTTGCCGAACAACGCGCGCAGGTCGCCGGGCGTGGCGCCCTGGGCGCCGAGTCCCGGAGCCAGGATCGGGCCGTTGAGAGCCGCGAGGTCGAAAGGCACGTCGGGCACGGTCGCGCCGATGACCGCGCCGATCGGGCCGAGCGGCTCGGCGCCCGCGTTGCGCCGGGCCGCGCCTTCCAGGATCGCCGCGCCCACGCTCGTGCCGTCGGCCGTGACCGCGCGCTGGACCGCCGCGCCCTCCGGGTTCGAGGTGAACGCGAGCACGAACACGCCGGCGCCGTGTTTCTGCGCGGTCGCGTACAGCGGTTCGAGCGAGCCGTAGCCCAGATACGGCGAGGCCGTCAGCGCGTCGGCGAACAGCGGCGCGGAGGGGTCGAGGTACGCCTGCGCATACGCCTCGACGGTCGAGCCGATGTCGCCGCGCTTGGCGTCGAGGACGACCAGGGCTCCGGCGGCGCGCGCGTCGGCGATCGTGCGCTCCAGCACCGCGATGCCGCGCGAACCGAAGCGCTCGAAGAACGCGGACTGCGGCTTGAGGACCGCGACCTGGTCGGCCAGGGCCTCGACGACCGTGCCGGCGAAGCGCTCCAGCCCGGCCACGTCGTTGCTCAAGCCCCAGGCGGCCAGCAACGCGCTGTGCGGATCGATGCCGGCGCACAGCGGGCCGCGGGTGTCGAGCGCGGCGCGCAGCCTGGCTCCGAACGGTGCGGTCATCGGCTTACGTTCTCCTTCCGGCGGCCCGGGCCGTCCAGCTCGCGCGACCCCGCCCCGGGCGCCGGACGACTACGCCGGCTGAGCTCGCGGTGGATGCGCCTGGCCCAGAACGGGCCCTCGTAGATGAAACCGGTGTAGCCCTGCAGCAGAGTCGCGCCGGCCGCCAAGCGCTCGGCGGCGTCCTCGGCGGTGGTGATCCCGCCGACGCCGATGATCGCCAGCTCGTCCCCGACCCGCACGCGCAGCCGCCGGAGCACGTCCAGCGCGCGGTCCCGCAGCACCGGCCCGGACAGACCGCCGGGACCGAGCGCTTCGACGCGCTCGGGCGCGGTGACCAGGCCGTCGCGGCGGATCGTCGTGTTGGTCGCCACGATTCCGTCGAGCCCGATCTCCGCGGCCAGGTCCGCGACGGCGTCGATGTCCTGGTCGGCCAGGTCGGGCGCGATCTTCACCAGCAGCGGCACGTGCCGCCCGGCCGCCCGGTCCGCGGCTTCGCGCACGGCCAGCAGCAGCGGTCGCAGGACGCTGACGGCCTGCAGGTCGCGCAGCCCGGGCGTGTTCGGCGATGAGACATTGACCACGAGGTAGTCGGCCAGCGGCGCCAGCAGCCGCGCCGAGGTCTCGTAGTCCGCGATCGCCTCGGTTTCGGCGGCGGCCTTGGTCTTGCCGAGGTTGATCCCGACGATCGGCGATCCGGCACCGGGCGTAAGGCCGCGCCGCCGCTGGCGCTCCCGCCAGCGCGTCAACCGGGCCGCGACCGCCTGCGCGCCGTCGTTGTTGAAACCCATCCGGTTCACCAGCGCCCGATCCCGGGGCAACCGGAACAGCCGTGGCGGCGGGTTACCCGGCTGTGGCCTGGCGGTGACCGTGCCGACCTCGACGAAGGCGAAGCCGAGCGCGGCCAGCCCGTCGATGCCGACGGCGTTCTTGTCGAATCCGGCGGCCAGGCCGAACGGACCCGGGAAGTCGAGGCCGAGGGCCTTGACGAACAGCGCCGGGTCGCGCGGACCGCAGTACGACCGCAAGGCCCGCGCGCCACCCGGCACCGCCGCGGCCGCCCGGATCGCGCCGAACCCGAGACGGTGCGCGCGTTCCGGGTCCAGCCGCCGGAAGACCGCCGCGAACAGCAGCCGGTAGAGCATCAGCTCACCGCGCCGGCCGCCGCGCGCGCGGCGTTGAGCCGCGCCGCGTACTGCTGTAGCGAGCAGACCCCCACATCCCCGCGCCGCAGCGCCTCGATGCCGAGCACCGCCGCGCCGAGCGCCTGGATGGTCGTGATGCACGGCTTGCCCATCGAGATCGCCGCGGTGCGGATCTCGTAACCGTCGAGCCGCGGTCCCACGCCGTGCGGCGTGTTGATGATCATGTCGACCTCGCCGGCCATGATCCGCTGCACGATGGTCGGCTCACCGGCCGGGCCCGGACCTTGGGAGTGCTTGCGCACCACGGTCGCCCTGACGCCGTTGCGGCGCAGCACCTCCGCGGTCCCCTCGGTGGCAAGGATCTCGAAGCCGAGGTCGGACAGCGCCTTGATCGGGAAGACCATGGCGCGCTTGTCGCGGTTGGCCACGGACACGAAGGCCCGGCCCTCGATCGGCAGCGAACCGTAGGCGCCCGCCTGCGACTTGGCGAAGGCGGTGCCGAAGTCCACGTCGATGCCCATGACCTCGCCGGTGGACTTCATCTCCGGGCCGAGCAGCACGTCCACGCCTCGGCCGTCGGGCATCCGGAACCGGGACCAAGGCATCACCGCCTCCTTGACCGCGATCGGCGCGTCGAGCGGCAGCGTGCCGCCGTCGCCCTCGGCCGGGAGCAGCCCCAGCGCGCGCAGTTCGGCGACTGTCGCGCCGAGGCTGATGCGTGCTGCGGCCTTTGCCAGCGGCACCGCCGTGGCCTTGGAGACGAAGGGCACGGTGCGCGAGGCACGCGGGTTGGCCTCCAGCACGTAGAGCACGTCCCCGGCCAGCGCGAACTGGATGTTGATCAGCCCTCGAACCCCGACGCCCCGGGCGATCGCCTCGGTCGAGGCGCGCAGCCGCGCGATGTCGTGGCTGCCGAGGGTGATCGGCGGCAGCGCGCAGGCCGAGTCGCCGGAGTGGATCCCGGCCTCCTCGATGTGTTCCATCACGCCGCCGAGGTAGAGCTCGGTGCCGTCGTAGAGCGCGTCGACGTCGATCTCGATCGCGTCGTCGAGGAAGCGGTCGACGAGCACCGGGTGCTCGGAGACCAGGCCCGCGTGCCGCTCCAGGTATCCGGCCAGCGAGTCCGCGTCGTACACGATCTCCATGCCGCGCCCGCCCAGTACGTACGAGGGCCGCACGAGCACCGGATAGCCGATCTCCTGCGCGATCGCGCTGGCTTCGGGAAAGGAGAAGGCGGTGCCGTGCTTGGGCGCGGGCAGCCCGGCCTCGGCCAGGACCCGACCGAAGGCGCCGCGCTCCTCCGCGAGGTGGATCGCCTCCGGGCTGGTGCCCGCGATCGGCACCCCCGCGTCCTTGAGCCGCTGTGCCAGGCCCAGCGGGGTCTGCCCGCCGAGTTGGACCAGCACCCCGGCCAACGGTCCGGCCTGGCTCTCGGCGTGCACGACCTCGAGCACGTCCTCAAGCGTGAGCGGTTCGAAATAGAGCCGGTCGGAGGTGTCGTAGTCGGTGGAGACGGTCTCCGGGTTGCAGTTGACCATCACCGTCTCGTAGCCGGCCTCGCGCAGCGCGAAGGAGGCGTGCACGCAGGAGTAGTCGAACTCGACGCCCTGCCCGATCCGGTTCGGCCCGGAGCCGAGGATGATCACCGCGGGCTTCGCGCGCGGCGCGACCTCACTCTCCTCGTCATAGGAGGAGTAGTGGTACGGCGTGCTGGCCGCGAACTCGGCCGCGCAGGTGTCCACGGTCTTGTACACCGGCCGAACGCCCAGCGCGTGCCGCACCGCGCGCACCACCGGTTCCTCCAGCGAGCGGATCTGCGCGATCTGCGCGTCGGAGAAGCCGTACCGCTTGACCCGGCGCAGCAGACCCGGCGTCAGGTCCGGCGCCGCGGCCAGTTCGCGGGCCAGTTCCTCGATCAGGGCGAGCTGGTCGACGAACCAGGGGTCGATGCCGGTGGCCTCGGACACCTCTTGCACACTCGCGCCGGCGCGCAAGGCCGCCATCGCCGTGTTGACGCGACCGTCCGTGGGCACCGCGGCCTTTTCCAGCAGGGCCGCCTTGTCCCCCGGTTCGCCGCCGAAGTCGAACTGCGCGCCCTTCTTCTCCAGCGAGCGCAGCGCCTTCTGCAGCGCCTCGGGGAAGTTGCGGCCGATCGCCATCGCCTCGCCCACCGACTTCATCGTCGTGGTCAAGTGGGCGTCGGCGTGGGGGAACTTCTCGAACGCGAAGCGAGGCACCTTCACCACGACATAGTCGAGGGCCGGCTCGAAGGAGGCCGGGGTCTGCCGGGTGATGTCGTTCGGGATCTCGTCGAGCGTGTAGCCGATGCCCAGCTTGGCGGCGATCTTCGCGATGGGGAAGCCGGTGGCCTTCGAGGCGAGCGCCGAGGAGCGCGAGACGCGCGGGTTCATCTCGATCACGATGATCCGGCCGTCGGCCGGGTTGACCGCGAACTGGATGTTGCAGCCACCCGTGTCGACGCCGACCGCGCGGATGACCGCGATGCCGATGTCCCGCAGCAGCTGGTACTCACGGTCGGTGAGAGTCATCGCCGGGGCCACGGTGATCGAGTCGCCGGTGTGCACGCCCATCGCGTCGAAGTTCTCGATCGAGCAGACCACCACGACGTTGTCGTTGCGGTCCCGCATGAGTTCGAGCTCGAACTCCTTCCAGCCGAGGATCGACTCCTCCAGCAGCACCTCGGTGGTCGGCGAGAGCTGGAGCCCGGTGCCCGCGATGCGCCGCAGTTCCTGCTCGTCGTGCGCGAAACCGGAGCCGGCTCCGCCCATGGTGAACGAGGGCCGTACCACGACCGGGTAGCCGCCCAGGCTCTCCACCCCGGCCAGGCAGTCCTGCATCGAATGGCAGATCACCGAGCGCGCGGACTCGGCGCCGATCGAGTCCACGATCCGCTTGAACTTGTCGCGGTCCTCGCCCGCCTGGATGGCCTCGATCCTCGCGCCGATCAGTTCGACGCCGTACTTCTCCAGCACCCCGGCCTCCGCCAGCGCCACGGCCGTGTTCAGCGCGGTCTGCCCGCCGAGGGTGGGCAGCAGCGCGTCCGGCCGCTCCTTGGCGATGATCTTCTCGACGTACTCGGGCGTGATCGGCTCGACGTAGGTGGCGTCGGCGAACTCCGGGTCCGTCATGATCGTCGCGGGGTTGGAGTTGACGAGGATCACCCGCAGGCCCTCGGCCTTGAGCACCCGGCAGGCCTGGGTGCCCGAGTAGTCGAACTCGCAGGCCTGGCCGATGACGATCGGGCCGGACCCGATCACCAGGACCGAGCTGAGATCTTCCCGCTTCGGCATCAGGCCCCACCCTCCGGTGCTGTGTTGTTCGTCGGTGCTGTGTCTTCCGTCGGCACTGCGGCGTTCGCCGGCGCCGCGTCGCCGGACTTCTGTTCCTGCATCAGCTCCACGAATCTGTCGAACAGGTATGCCGCGTCGTGCGGTCCGGCCGCGGCCTCGGGGTGGTACTGCACCGAGAACGCCGGTACGTCCAGACAGCGCAGCCCTTCCACGACCCCGTCGTTAAGGCACACATGGCTGACCTCCACGCGACCGAACGGTGTGTCAGACACCCGATCGAGCGGAGCGTCCACCGCGAAGCCGTGGTTGTGCGCGGTGACCTCGACCTTGCCGGTCAGCCGGTCCTGCACGGGCTGGTTGATGCCGCGGTGCCCGTACTTGAGCTTGTAGGTGCCGAAGCCGAGCGCCCGGCCGAGCATCTGGTTGCCGAAGCAGATGCCGAAGACCGGAACACGCCGCTCCAGCAGGCCCCGGACCAGCTCCACCGCAGTGTCCGCGGTGGCCGGGTCGCCCGGGCCGTTGGAGAAGAACACCCCGTCGGGTTCGAGCGCCAACACCTCCCGCAGCGGGGTTCCGGCCGGCACCACGTGCGTCTCGATGCCGCGCTCGGCCATCCGATGTGGTGTCATGGCCTTGATGCCCAGGTCGACGGCGGCGACCCGGAAGCGCGTTTCGCCGAGCGCCGGCACCACGTAGGTTTCCGCGGTGGTCACCTCGCCGACCAGGTTGGCGCCCTTCATCCGCGGGCCCTCCAGCACCTGCGCCAGCAGCGCCGAGTGCTCGCGCCCGGCGGCGTCTCCCGAGAAGACTCCGACCCGCATCGCACCGCGCTCGCGCAGGTGCCGTGTCAGCGCGCGGGTGTCGATGCCGCTGATGCCGACGACGCCCTGCGCGGCCAGCTCCTGGTCCAGCGAGCGCGTCGCCCGCCAGTTCGACACGCGCCGCGCGGGGTCGCGCACCACGTAGCCGTTCACCCAGATGCGTCCGGACTCCGGGTCCTCGTCGTTCACGCCGGTGTTGCCGATGTGCGGCGCGGTCATCACCACGACCTGGCCCCGGTAGGAGGGGTCGGTCAGCGTCTCCTGATAGCCGGTCATCCCGGTAGCGAACACGGCCTCGCCGAAGGCCGAGCCGATCGCGCCGTAAGCCTCACCGCGGAAGGTGCGGCCGTCTTCGAGCACCAGGACGGCGTCCGTGGCGGTCATCCGTTCGTCCTCTCCGTCAGCAGGGCGTCCACCCCGTCGATCAATCTGGCCCGGTCGGCCTTGGCCCGCGGCTGGAACCCGGTATCCAGCACGTGTCCGCCCAGCCGCCAGGTCAACACCACCAGGCCCTCGCCGCCGGTCACCTTCCCGGCGATTCCGGGCGCCGTCTGCACGGCCTGCACATCCTCGGCGGGCACGAACACGTCCGGCGCCGCCTCACGCTCGAACAGCACGCCTGAGCGTCCGACACGCACCCAGGCGCTGCCGCGCACACCGAGCCCGTGCACCGCGATCCGGTCGAGCCAGTCGCCGTGCTTGGTCGTCGAGGCGTACACCCCTTCGACCGGCTCGCCCAGTTCGTCGCCGTCCGGCGGCACCGAGGACGGCACGGGCAGGCCGGCCTGCCGGGCGGCGCGGTTCTTCCAGCCGCGCCACATCAGCCAGTACCCGCCGCTGAGCAGGGCGAGAATGAGCAGCATGGCCAGGACGCGCCCGCCCCAGTGGGTCACCGGCGCGCTGCGCGCAGCACTCGCCGCGACCGCCGACGGCCCTGCCGCAGTGATCACCGCCGCGCTCACCTCTCCACCACCCGTCCGTCCAGTACCGTCGCCGAGCCGTGCAGCAGCGTCACCACGACCGCGCCCGGCAGTTTCATCCCCGCGTAGGGCGTGTTGTGCGAGAGCGAGTACAGCGCGCCCGGTTCGATCACCCGCGCCGCGGCGGGGTCGATCAGCACCAGGTTCGCCGGTTCTCCCGTGGCCACCGACCGCCCCTGGCCGGTGACCGAGCCGATGCGGGCCGGCCGCGCCGACATGCGGTCCGCGACGCCGGCCCAGTCCAGCAGGCCCGTCTCCACCATGGTGCGCTGTACCACCGACAAAGCCGTCTCCAGGCCGACCATCCCCATGGCCGCGACCGCCCACTCGCAGTCCTTGGCCTCGACCGGGTGCGGCGCATGATCCGTGGCGACCGCGTCGATCGTGCCGTCCGCGAGCCCGGCCCGTACCGCCTCGACGTCGGCGGCGGACCGAAGCGGCGGATTGACCTTGTAGACCGGGTCGTAACCGCGGATCAGATCCTCGGTCAGCAGCAGGTGGTGCGGCGTCACCTCGGCTGTCACCGGATACCCGCGCGACTTGGCCCAGCGCACGATCTCCACCGAGCCGGCGGTCGACAGGTGGCACACGTGCAGCTTCGACCCGGTGTGCGCGGCGAGCAGCACGTCGCGCGCGATGATGGCCTCCTCGGCGACGGCGGGCCAGCCCTGCAACCCCAGCACCCCGGACAGCTCGCCCTCGTTCATCTGCGCGCCCTCGGTCAGCCGGGGCTCCTGCGCGTGCTGGGCCACGACACCGCCGAACGCCTTGACGTATTCCAGCGCCCTACGCATCAAGGCCGCGTCGGACACGCAGTGCCCGTCGTCGGAGAAAACCCGCACGCGCGCGGCTGAGTCGGCCATCGCGCCGAGTTCGGCCAGCCGCTCCCCCTTGAGTCCCGCAGTGACGGCTCCGACCGGACGTACATCGCAGTAGCCGGCCTCACGCCCCAGCCGCCAGACCTGCTCGACGACCCCGGCGGTGTCGGCCACCGGGTCGGTGTTCGCCATCGCGTGCACCGCCGTGAAGCCACCGGCCGCCGCCGCCCGCGTGCCCGTCAGCACGGTCTCCGCGTCCTCACGTCCCGGCTCCCGCAGGTGCGTGTGCAAGTCGACCAGGCCCGGCAGCGCGATGCAGCCGTCCGCGTCGATGACCTTCGCCCCGCGCGGCGCCGCCTCCGCAAACGCGCCGTCGCTGACATACAGGTCGCGGGACTCTTCGCCGAGCACCCGGGCACCCTTGATCACATAACTCGTGCCGCTCACCGCGCCGAGCCCTCCTCGTCGTTCCCTATTGCGGACTCAGCGCCGCCGAGCAGCAGGTAAAGCACGGCCATCCGCACCGAGACTCCGTTGGCCACCTGCTCCGTCACCGTGGAGCGCACCGAGTCCGCCACCTCCGCGGAGATCTCCAGACCGCGGTTCATCGGCCCCGGATGCATGACCACGGCGTGCTGCGGCAGCAGCGCCATCCGGGCCGCCTGCAGGCCGTAGCGCCGGCTGTACTCGCGCTCGGTCGGGAAGAACGCCTGGTTCATCCGCTCCCGCTGCACGCGCAGCATCATCACGGCGTCGCACTTCGGCAGGATCGGATCCAGTTCGTAGGAGGATGCGCACGGCCAGTGCTCCACGCCGAGCGGCAGCAGGGTCGGCGGGGCGACGAGGGTAACCTCGGCGCCGAGGGTCGCTAGTAGGTGCACGTTCGACCGGGCGACCCGGCTGTGCAGCACGTCTCCGACGATCGCCACGTGCCTCCCCGCGACCGAACCGAGCCGCTGGCGCAGCGTGAACGCGTCGAGCAGCGCCTGGGTCGGGTGCTCGTGCGTGCCGTCGCCCGCGTTCACCACGCTACTGCGGATCCAGCCCGCGTTGGCCAGCCGGTGCGCGCCGCCGGAGGCCCAGTGCCGCACGACCACCGCGTCGGCGCCCATGGCTTCGAGGGTGAGGGCGGTGTCCTTGAGCGACTCGCCCTTCGAGACGCTGGAGCCCTTGGCGGAGAAGTTGATGACGTCGGCGCTCAGCCGCTTGGCCGCGGTCTCGAAGGAGATCCGGGTGCGCGTCGAGTCCTCGAAGAAGAGGTTCACCACGGTCCGCCCGCGCAGTGTGGGCAGCTTCTTTATGGCGCGGCCGGCGACGCTCGCCAGTTCCTGCGCCGTGTCCAGGATGAGGTTCGCGTCGTCGACGGTGAGGTCGGCGGTCGAGAGCAGGTGCCGCTTGGCCATCAGGCACCCGCCTTGATTCCCAGCAGCACGCAGTCGCGGCCGTCCGTCTCACTGAGATGCACCTCGACGGCCTCGCGCATCGAGGTCGGCAGGTTCTTGCCCACGTAGTCGGCGCGGATCGGCAACTGGCGGTGGCCCCGGTCCACCAGGACGGCCAACTGGATCGCACGCGGGCGGCCGAGGTCGCCCAGCGCATCGAGCGCGGCGCGTACTGTGCGCCCGGAGAAGAGCACGTCGTCCACGAGGATCACCAGCCGGCCGTCGACGCCGCCCGTCGGGATCTCGGTGCGCCGCAGCGGGCGCGCCGGCTTGAGTCGCAGATCGTCGCGGTACATCGTCACGTCGAGCGAACCGACCGGAACGGCGTGTCCTTCGAAGCGGGAGATCAGCTCGCCGAGCCGCCGGCCGAGCACGGCGCCACGGGTGGGGATGCCGAGTAGGACCGCGTCCTCGGCTCCGCCGGTGCGTTCCAGGATTTCGTGGGCGATACGGGTCAGCGCCCGGTCGACGGCGGGGCCGTCGAGCACGGCTCGCGCCGCTGCCGGATCGAGGCCCGCGGAGCGGGCGCCGGACTGAGTGGTCATGCCGAAGCAGACCTCCTTCCCTGTCTCACGGGACAGGACTTAAAGGACGGCCGAGGGGATCACAGTCGCGACCACACGTCACCCTACCAGGCGCGATTACGTCAATACTTCGTCAAAGGCTCTTACGGATTCGGCCAAGGCGCCCGGGCGGCTCCCGCGGCGGGCCGGACCGTCGTGGTTCACACGCGCTGGTATGTATGCCGCGGATGGCCGGGCAGCCAGCGCCTGCGGATGGAAGTCGTCGCAGAACATGACATAAGGTGGAGGTATTCACAGTTCGGTTATCCGGTGAGCGAGTGCCTTGACGGCCGCAAGTTACTCTGCGTAACATCTCTCACGGTCGACGCCACGGACGACCGAACCCGGTTGGCACTTGGATGACCTGGGCGAACTGCCGGCACTCGCATGCCCTGTGCGCGGTCAGGCGGGCCGGATCCGGTCCCGCCCGGTTGCCGACTGTCACGACCGCAGCAGTCTTCGATGGGGAGAGCATATGTCCAGTGAGTACGCCAAGGCCCTGGGTGCACGGCTTCGCGCGATCCGCACGCAGCAGGGTTTGTCGCTGCACGGGGTCGAGCAGAAGTCGCAGGGGCGCTGGAAGGCTGTCGTCGTCGGTTCGTATGAGCGCGGGGACCGCGCGGTGACCGTGCAACGTCTGGCTGAGCTGGCGCATTTCTATGGTGTGCCGGTGCACGAGCTGCTGCCGGGTGGCACGCCGAACGCCGCGGCGGAACTGCCGCCGAAGCTGATTCTCAACCTGGAGGTGCTGCAGAACCTCGGTGAGGACAAGGCGGCTCCGCTGATGCGCTACGTCGCGGCGATTCAGAGCCAGCGCGGCGACTACAACGGCCGGGTGCTCTCGATTCGGCAGGATGACCTGCGCACGCTCTCGGTGATCTTCGATCTTCAGCCGTCGGTGCTGGTGGACCAGCTGATCGAGTGGGGCGTCTTGGACGCCGATGCCCGGCGCGCGATCGACTTCGAGGGCGATTTCTCGGACGAGGACGAGATCGAAGAGGACGAGGATTTCGACGAGGTCTAGCAACGGCCGGCCGGCTCGGTGGTAGGGCCGGCGCCGCTGAATCGGTGAAAGCGACGGGGTTGCGCTCCTGGTACCAGGAG
>NZ_JAGSXH010000088.1 GCF_018283645.1 Actinocrinis puniceicyclus
CAGCGACCGCGAGATGCGACTGCTGAAGGAGCGGCACGTCAGACCACACGAGTTCCACGGCGAGTGGAACTACGACCTGATTGCGACCGAACCGCCCGAATGAGCGTGTCGTTCATTTCCAGGCCCTTAGGCTGGCGAGAGTGGACGAGAACAGAGCACTGCGCGTCGTGGACGCCCTACGTGATCGTGGTATCAATGCGCACGTCGCCCGCGAGGGCGTGTACCAGATCGGTGTGCGCATCGCGCTCCCGGACGGCCGCGAGGCGGTGTGGGACACCGATGACACGCCGGGCCTTGAGGCGCAGGTGATGCGCAACGGGATGCTGGTCGGCTTCGTGCCGGTGATCGAGGGCTCCGAGGATTTCGACGAGGCGCAGACCGTCGACGCGATCGCCCGCACCGACTACGACCAGCCGATCGCCCGGCAGCGGGCCACCGCCGCACCGCCGGCCGCGCCACTGGCCCGCGAGGGCGGGGTCTTCCGCCGCTTTCTCGGCGGCTTCCGGGAGCGCTGATCGGGAGCACTGACCAGAGGGCACTGATCGGTGGCTCTAACTGTTGCACCAATCGGGCGCTAACCGGGCGATTTTCCCTGCGGGATCAGCTGTTTGTGATCAGTGCGCTACGCCTGGTTTGCGCGGCGCGCCGGATGGCAAGGAAACTCGACGCACGGGCGCGCCTGCGTGGGGCAGGCGCGCCCGTCTGCTGCATCATCCCGCAGCGAGGCCGCCTGTGTCTGTCCGTTTTCCACGAAGACGCGCCCGTGTGCCCCCGATGACCCGCCGACAGGTGGCTGACCGGGCGGCGGGACGCTACTTGCCCAGCGACGCCGGGACCTGCAACTGCCACTGCCGGTCGAGGGCGATGACCGCCCAGCGGTTCAGGGTGAGCGGTGGCAGCGGGCGCGTCGCCTCGGTCGAACTGAGCGGATCGCCGTTCTGCGCGGTGATCTCGACGGCGATCCCGTCCGTGCGGTCGACGACGACCCGGTAGATGACGACCCTGGAGGGCGGCGAGGTGAGCACCTGCTCCATCGCCTTGTCTCCGTTCGGATACGTGACCACGGTGCAGCTGGGTTGGACGTAGCCGGAACGGGATGCGCCGGCGCCGGATGTCACGCGCTGGACCGTGCAGTCGACCGGGATCATGCCGGAGTCCGTGACCGGGGCGATGAGGAGCTCGATGTGCGACCGGCCGTTGCCGTCGTCGGCGTTCACCTGCAGCAGCGTGCCTGAATCCGACGAGCCGTACGTGCTGTAGTGCCAGCCGGGTGTGAGTTTCCTGAGGATTTGGAACGCCATCGCGGGGCTCATCGGGATCAGGTCACCGGTGGGTCGCGGCGACGGGGGCGCGATCAGTGAAGCGGCGGTCGGGGCACCCGAGTCGGGGCTCGGCAGGGCGGTACGGGTCGGCCGGCTCACCTGCCCGGCCGCATCGAAGTCGTCGAGGTCCGATCCGCGCATCCCTGCGGCGAGACCGACGCCGGTGAGGAGCACCACGGCGGCGGTGCCCGCGGCGGTCAGCGTGCGGCGGCGGCGCCTGCGGGCGCGCCCGAGTCGCTCGCCCGCGGCCAGAATGTCGCCGATCGGCGGATCGAGCGCGCAGGTCGCGGCGTCCATGAGTTCGCAGAGCCGGTCTTCGGCGGCGTTCATCGCGTTCCCTTGCATGGATGGATGGTCCGAGGTAGGGGTGTGCGTGGTGTGGTCGAGTCGCGTTGCTTTCGCTCGGCTTTGCAGCCGTCACGGCGCGGCGCTGCGTCGGGTTCAGTGCTGCGGCGGGTTCAGTCCTGGAACAACAGCTCCCGTTCGTCGCCGAGCAGCGCCCGTAGCTGTTTGAGCGAACGATTGCACAGGCTCTTGACGGCGGCGGGACTGGTGTCGAGCAGTCCCGCGACTTCCTCGACGCTCAGGTCGTCGAGGTAACGCAGAACCATCACCGCCCGGTTGCGGGGCGGCAGCGTGCTCAACGCCTCCATCAGGACCAGCCGCAGGTCCGCGTTGTCGCCGGGGGCCCGGCCCTCGTTGAACTCGGCTACGGGTATCTCCCCGCTGCGCCGCAGCCTACGGTGCGAAAGGTACGTGTGCAGCAACGCCTTGCGCGCGTATGCGTCCACGGATTCGCTCTTCTGGATGCGGTGCCAGGACGCGTAGAGCTTGGCCAGACAGGTCTGGACCAAGTCCTGCGCCTCGTGCCAGTCCCCGCACATGAGATACGCGACGCGGAAGAGCTGACCAGCCCTCGCGGACGCGAACTCGTGATATTGCAAGAGACCAGTGGATTCCCGATCACCCACAGTGGCTCCAAACTCGACGACGTCACCGGAACAGACGCGTCGGGAGCCCGTTTGGTAGCGCTCTCACATCGGGCGGCGCTCGGTGCGCGGGGAACGCGCGCCCCTTTCTGCCTACGGCCGCGGCCTCGCGAGCCGGTTCGCCGGCGCTCGGCACGGGATATCACGCGAGTCACCTACCGCCATTTGCGGTATTTTGTTGGAATTTTGCGAATCTAGCATCGAGATCCCGCAGTTAACCCAATAGAGTCGCGTCTTTGCGTTGTTCCATCAATATCTTGCAGGCGCTTGTCGCGATCGCTACAGTGACCTCACTCGGCCGCAGGGCAGGGCTCAGTGCCCAGGTTCCGCTCAGGGAGGACACAGATGTCCGCAAGGCACAAGCGAAAGAAGGTCGCGGCGCTCGCGTGCGCCGCGGCCGTTGCGTTCGGCGCGGGCGCATGCTCGTCGAGCGGCGGCGGTTCCGGCGGCGGCACCGGCGCCGACGGCGTAGCGGACGGCAAGCCGCTGGACCCGAACGCCACCGTCACGATCAGCATCGACTGCGCGCCGGCCTCCGACCAGCCCGGCCTCCAGGCCCAGTACAACGACGACCTGGCCACCTTCAAGGTCAAGTACCCGCACGTCACGGTCAACCCGCTGCCGAAGACCAAGTGCGAGGACCCGGCGACGTTCACCGCGATGCTCAAGGGCCACACCGAGACCAACGCGTTCTACGCCTACTTCACCGACCAGAACCAGGTGCTCAACTCCGGCGACGCCGCGGACATCTCCGCGTACGTCAACCCGCAGACCGTTCCGGGCATCAAGGACCTGCTGCCGACGGTGACCAAGGAGATCAGCAACGGCGGCAAGCTCTACGCGCTGCCGCGGCTCTACTACACCACCGGCCTGATCTACAACCGCGACCTGTTCAAGCGGGCCGGGCTGGACCCGGACAAGCCGCCGACGACATGGGCCGACCTGGCCGCCGACGCCGCGAAGATCTCCGCGCTCGGCGGCGGGATCACCGGTTACGAGGACTACAGCGGCGGCAACACCGGCGGCTGGCACTTCGGCGACGAGATCGACAGCGTCGGCGGCGCCCTGACCACGCCCGACGGCACCAAGGCCGCGTTCAACAACGCCCAGGGCCGGCAGGTGCTGCAGAACCTCTACGACATGCGCTGGCGGACCGGCGGCATCGGGGCGACCCCGGTGACCCAGTGGGCCGACGCCTTCCCGCCGCTGGCTTCCGGCAAGGTCGGCATGATCATCGGAGCGCCGGACGTCATCTCGCACCTGACCAACTCGCTGGGCGCCACCCCGCAGCAGTGGGGCCTCGGCCCGATGCCGGGCCTCAGCGGCCCGGCGCCGGCCACCCAGGACGGCGGCGACCTGTTCTATGTGAAGAAGTCGGACACCCCGAACCAGATCAAGGCCGCGATCGCCTGGATCAACTACGAGTACATGACCCCGGGCCAGGGCCAGTTCAACTACGCGCGCAACGTCGGCCTCTCCGGGGACCCGGGAACCAACAAGTTCATCGCCGTCGGACTGCCGGAGCCGCAGCTGTGGGCGCCGAACACCGCGATGGCGCAGGCTGACGCCGCGGCGCTGAAGGCGGCCAACGCGAACATGCCGGTCGCCAACTACGCCCCGTACCTGGAAAACCCGGTTCCGGGTGTCGGCGAGCCGCCGATCGCCGCGCAGCAGATCTACGCGGTGCTCGACAACGCGATGTCCGCGGTGATGACGAACAAGAACGCGAACATCCCGCAGCTGCTCGGCGACGCCGAGAGCAAGGTCAACCAGATCCTCGCCAACCAGTAACGGCGCGGCGCGGCGGCACGACGCGGCGCGCGGGTCCGGTCCGCACACCGGGCCCGCGCGCCGTACCCCGACCGCACCAGACAGCAGCAGACAGCAGCAGACAGCAGCAACAGTGGCCTTACAGCGGTCAGACAGGAGCAGCCGGTGGCCGTCGTCATCTCGCCGGGCCGAGCCGAGACCAGGATCGCGGTCCGGCGCGCCCGCGGCAGGTTTCTGCGCGAGGCGCGCCGCAACGCCCAGGCGCACGGATTCCTGATCGGATCAGTGCTCTGCTTCGCGCTGTTCACGTGGTACCCGATGATCCGCGAGATCGTCGAGTCCTTCCAGCGCCTGCACTACGGCCGGACCACGTTCGCCGGGCTGCGCAATTACCGGCAGATCACCGCGGACCCGTTCTTCTGGCAGGCGTGGCGCAACACCCTCCAGTTCACCGGCCTGGCGCTGCTGTTCGGCTTCGCGCTGCCGTTCGCGGTCGCGGTGGTGATCAACGAGTTCCGGCACGCGCAGGCGTATCTGCGCGTCCTGGTGTACCTGCCGGTGATGCTGCCGCCGGTCGCCGGGATCCTGTTGTTCCGCAACTACTTCATGGACCCGACCAACGCGGGCCTGCTCAACCAGCTGCTGCACGCGGCGCACCTACCGGCCTCGCAGTGGTGGGGTGCGGCGCCCAGCGCGATGCCCTCACTGGTGATCATCTCCACCTGGTCCAACATGGGCGGCGCGGTGCTGATCTACCTGGCGGCGTTGCAGGGCATTCCCGGCGAGCTGTACGAGGCCGCCGAGATCGACGGGGCCGGGCTGCTCAAGCGGATATGGCACGTGACCGTCCCGCAGACCCGCACGATCCTGTCGCTGCTGCTGATGCTCCAGATCGTGGCGACGATGCAGATGTTCACCGAGTCCTTCGTCGCCACCGGCGGCGGACCGGAGAGCTCGACGGTCACCGTCGTGTACCTGGCGTACAACTACGCCTTCCAGTTCAGCAACTTCAACACGGCCGAGGCCCTCGGGGTGATCATGTTCATCGTCCTGGGCGTCTTCTCGGTCCTCTACGTCCGGCTCGAACGACGCGGGAACGAGGCGTGACCATGGCTGCCGACGGCACCCGGAGCAGGACCCTGATCTCCCGCGCGCAGCTGGCGCGCGGCAGCGGCCGGCGGCTGTACTGGGTCTGCCTGTGCGCCGTCGTGCTGCTGTTCACCCTGGTGTTCCTCTTCCCGCTGTACTGGATGGTCAGCGGCGGGTTCAAGGCGACCTCGGAACTGGTGCGCAACCCGCCGAGCTTCGTGCCGGCGCATCCCGAGCTGGCGCCGTACCGCACCGCGTGGAGCGAGCTGCACATGGGCCGCCTACTGCTCAACACCCTCATCTACGCGGGCGGCGCGCTGGCGCTGCAACTGACGTTCTGCGTCGCGGCGGCCTATTCGCTCTCGAAGCTGCGGCCGGTGCTGGGCAACGTGATCCTCGGCATGATGCTGGCGACCATGATGATCCCCGCCGCGATCCTGATCATCCCGCAGTACCTGACCGTGCTGGACCTGCCGCTGGTGCACTGGAACCTGGTCAACAGCCCGTGGGTGATCTGGCTGCCCTCGGTGGCCAACGCCTTCAACATCTTCCTGCTCAAACGGTTCTTCGACTCGATCCCCGAGGACATCCTGGCCGCGGCGGCGATCGACGGCGCCGGTCCGCTGCGGACCCTGCGCTCCATCGTGCTGCCGATGTCCCGGCCGATCCTGGGCGTGGTCTCGATCTTCACCGTGATCGCGGTGTGGAAGGACTTCCTGTGGCCGCTGCTGACCCTCACCGACCCGGGCAGGATGACGCTCAACGTCGGCGTCAACAGCGCCGCGGCGAACATGCAGGAGAACGTGCTGATCGCGGGCCTGGCGATGGCCTCGCTGCCGACCATCGCCTTCTTCCTGCTCTTCCAGCGCAACATCATGTCCGGCCTGACCAGTGGCGCCATGAAAGGCTGAACACCGGGCGGCGCGTGCCGCCGGGCCTCGACACACGGGGGTCAGCGCCGATCACCCGGTCACATCACCGTCCCCATGCGATCCAGAGAGCGGGTAGTCCGTGCCTGACGTGCGTTCCCACGAGTCGGCCGGTTGGTGGCGCTCGGCGGTCATCTACCAGATCTATCCGCGCAGCTTCGCCGACGGCAACGGCGACGGTGTGGGCGATCTGGCGGGTGCCAGGGCCCGGCTGCCGTATCTCGCGCGGCTGGGCGTCGACGCGGTCTGGTTCAACCCGTGGTACGCCTCGCCGCAGGCCGACGCCGGTTACGACGTGGCCGACTACCGGGCGATCGACCCGGTGTTCGGCACGCTCGCCGAGGCGCGGCAGCTGATCCGGGAGGCGCACGCCCTCGGCATCCGGATCATCGTGGACGTGGTGCCCAACCACTGCTCGGACCGGCATCCCTGGTTCCGCGCCGCGCTGGAGCGCGGGCCGGGCGCGGCCGAGCGGGAGCTGTTCTGGTTCCGGCCGGGCCGCGGGCCGGGCGGCGATCGGCCGCCGAACGACTGGCAGTCCATCTTCGGCGGGTCGGCCTGGACCCGCACGGCGAACCCGGACGGGACGCCCGGCGAGTGGTACCTGCACCTGTTCGCGGCCGAGCAGCCGGACCTGAACTGGGAGAACCCGCAGGTGCGCCGGGAGTTCGAGGACGTGCTGCGGTTCTGGTTCGACCGCGGCGCGGACGGGGTGCGCATCGACTCGGCGGCGCTGCTGACCAAGGACCGGCGGCTGGCCGACTTCGATCCCGAAGACGCCCCCACGGCGTACCCGCCGAACCAGCACCCGTACACCGATCGCGACGACGTGCACGAGATCTACCGCTCGTGGCGGGCGATCGCCGATTCGTACCCTGACAAAAGGGCGCTGATCGGCGAGGTGTGGCTGCCCGACGCGCAGCGTTTCGCCAACTACCTGCGGCCGGACGAGTTGCACACGGCGTTCAACTTCGCGTTCCTCGGCTGCGCGTGGGAGGCCGCAGCGCTGCGCGAGGTCATCGACGAGACGCTGGCCGTGCACGCCCCGGTCGGCGCGCCGGCGACGTGGGTGCTGTCCAATCACGACGTGCCGCGCCACGTCACCCGCTACGGCCGCGCCGACACCTCGTTCACGCTCGAGCACCGCCAGCTCGGTGCGCCCACGGATATCACGCTGGGCACGAGGCGGGCGCGCGCCGCGATCCTGCTCTCGCTCGCGCTGCCCGGTTCGACGTATATCTACCAGGGCGAGGAGCTGGGGCTGGAAGAGGTCGAGGACCTGCCGGACGCGGTGCGTCAGGACCCGATGTTCTTCCGTACCGCGGGGGCGAACCCGGGCCGGGACGGTTGCCGGGTTCCGCTGCCGTGGTCCGGTCAGGATCCGCCGTTCGGCTTCAGCGCGCACGCGGGGCAAGCGCCGGACGCGCGCGGCGCGGCGGCGGCGGAGCCGTGGCTGCCGCAGCCGCAGGGGTGGAAGGAACTGACCGTCGAGGCGCAGACCGGCGCCCCGGGCTCGATGCTGGAGCTGTACCGCGCCGCGCTGGCCCTGCGCCGCAAGTCGCCGCAGCTCGGCGACGGACCGCTGACCTGGCTCCCCGCGCCGGACGGCGTCCTGGCCTTCGGCCGCGGCGCGGACGCGTCCTTCGCTTGCGTGGTCAACGTCTCCGGCGCACCGGTCGCGCTGCCGGTGGCCGGAACGCCGGTGCTGTGCAGCGGTGCGCTGGAGTCGGGGCTGCTGCTGAACGACACCGCGGTGTGGCTCGCGCGGTGAACCGGCGCGCACGGCGCAGCAGCGCGCACGGCGCAGCGGCGCACCCTCATAATGACGGACCGTGGACGATCGCACGTGGGACACGGTGAACCGGCTTGTCGACTGGCTCGACCGCAGTCACGACGACAACGGACTGACGCCCGAGACGGTCCGGCTGCTGCGCGTGATGAAGCTGTCCGAGGAGGTCGGCGAGGCCACGCAGGCGGTCATCGGCGCGCTCGGCGCGAATCCGCGCAAGGGGGTGACGCACACGTGGCTCGACGTCGAGCACGAGCTCTGCGACGTCATCGTGACGGCCATGGTCGCCCTGAGCACGCTCAATCCGGACGCCCGCGCGGTCTTCGCCGAGCGGCTGGACCACGTGGCGACGCGGTCCCTGGGCTGAGCCGGCGTGGGCTGAGCCGGCGCCCGGGCCGCCGCGTTCTCAGCGTAGGCGACGGAAAAGCGGGTGACATCGCCGCGAGCGCCGGGCGAGAATCCGCATCCATGGGCTATGTGGACGTCGCCGGGCTGCGGCATGTGCTTCCGGACGGCCGGGTACTGTTCGCGGACGTCTCGTTCCGGGTCGGCGAGGGCGCGAAGGTGGCTCTCGTGGGACCGAACGGAGCGGGCAAGAGCACCGTGCTGCGGCTGATCGCCGGGGACCTTCCGGTGCGCGACGGCAGCATCGCGCGCGTCGGCGGGCTCGGGGTGATGCGGCAGTTCATCGGGATGATCGGCGACGAGACGACGCTGGCCGCCCTGGCGCTCTCGCTCGGGCCGCCGCCGTTGCGCGAGGCGGGGCAGCGGCTGGAGCGCGCCGAGAACGCGATGGCCGCGAGCGATGCGGGCGAGCGTGAGCAGTTGCGGTATGCCAACGCGTTGACCGCGTGGGGCGACGCGGGCGGTTACGAGATCGAGGTCGTGTTCGACACCGTGTCGGTCGCCGTGCTCGGCCTGCCGTGGGACGCCGCGCGGCACCGGCCGGTGCGCACGCTCTCCGGCGGCCAGCAGAAACGGTTCGCCCTGGAGTTGCTGCTGCGCGGCGCGGACGAGGTGCTGCTGCTCGACGAGCCGGACAACTTCCTGGACGTGCCGGGCAAGCGCTGGCTGGAGGGTCGGCTGCGCGAGTCGCCGAAGACCGTGCTGTACGTGTCGCACGACCGGGAACTGCTGGCGAACACCGCCGACCGCATCGTCGCGGTGGAGGGCGGCTCGGCGTGGACGCACGCCGGTTCGTTCGCGTCCTGGCACGAGGCGCGGGCGGCGCGGCACGAGCGGCTGGACGAGCAGCGGCGGCGCTGGGACGAGGAGCATGCCAAGCTCCGGGAACTGGTGCGGATGTACCAGGTCAAGGCGTCGCATAACGCTGAGATGGCGACCCGGTTGCAGGCGGCGCGCACCAGGCTGGCGAAGTTCGAACAGGCCGGCCCACCGCCGATACCGCCGCGCGAGCAGAACCTCAAGATGCGCCTGGACGGCGGGCGCACCGGTAAGCGGGCGGTGGTCTGCGAGCAGCTGGAGCTGGACGGGCTGACCGGTCCCTTCGACTTCGAGGTCTGGTACGGCGACCGGGTCGCGGTGCTCGGCGCCAACGGCACCGGCAAGTCGCACCTGCTGCGGCTGCTCGGCCGCGGCGGCACGGATCCGGACCCTGCGAACCGGCCGGCCGGCGGCCCGGCGGGCGACGACCCGCTCGCCCCGGTGGCGCACCACGGGACCGCCCGGCTGGGGGCCCGCGTCGTGCCCGGCCACTTCTCGCAGACCCACGACCGCCCGGAGCTGGCCGGGCGCACGCTCGCCGGGATCCTGTGGGACGGTGACGCGCGCCGACCGAGCCTGCCCCGGGACGCGGCCATGAGCGCTCTGAATCGTTACGAGCTGGCGGCGCAGGGCGACCAGCGCTTCGAGACGCTCTCGGGCGGGCAGCAGGCCCGGTTCCTGATCCTGCTGCTCGAACTGTGCGGGGCCACGCTGCTGCTGCTGGACGAGCCGACCGACAACCTGGACCTGGCCAGCGCCGAGGCGCTGGAGGCCGGGCTGGCGGGTTTCGAGGGCACCGTCGTCGCCGTCACGCACGACCGCTGGTTCACTCGCACCTTCGACCGGTTCCTGCACCTCGGCGCGGACGGGAAGGTGCGCGAGGTGCCCGAACCGGTGTGGGATTGAGAGGTGTGGGATTGAGCTGGCGCGGGCTGCGCGCGGGACCGCCCGGCGCCGCGTGAGCGGGTGGCGGCGCGAGGTCGCCGCGTGATGGGATGAACGTGATCGTCCGACTACCGCCCTGGAGGCGCTGTACATGGCACGGTTCAAAGTAGGCGTGCAGTTGCGGCCGCAGCACTGCGAGATGAAGCAACTGCGCGCCGCGTGGAAGGAAGCCGACGCGCTCGGCGTCGACACGATCTGGACCTGGGACCACTTCTATCCGCTCTACGGCGACCCGGCCGGCGCGCACTACGAGTGCTGGACCGTGCTCGCCGCCATGGCCGCCGACACCGAGCACGCCCGGTTCGGGGCCCTGGTGACCTGCAACAGCTACCGCAACCCCGACCTGCTCGCGGACATGGCCCGCACCGTCGACCAGATCAGCGGCGGACGGCTGATCCTCGGCATCGGCTCCGGGTGGTTCGAGCGCGACTACACCGAATACGGGTACGAATTCGGCACGGCCCCGGCGCGGCTGCGGGCGCTGCGCGAGACCCTGCCGCGGATCGAGGCGCGGCTGGCCCGGCTCAACCCCTCCGGCGAGCACATCCCGCTGATGATCGGCGGCAGCGGGGAGAAGGTGACGCTGCGGATCGTGGCCGAGCGCGCGGCCCTGTGGAACAGCTTCGGGCCGCCGGAGAACTTCGCGCACAAGAACGCGGTCCTGAACGAGTGGTGCGAGAAGCTCGGGCGCGACCCGGGCGGGATCGACCGCACGGTGATGATCAACCCTGACGAGGTCGACGACTACCAGTCGTACCTCGACGCCGGGGCGACGCACCTCATCGTCGGCACGGACGTGCCCTTCGACCTGACGGCGGTGGAGCGGCTGCTGCGGCACGCGCGCGGCTGAGCCGTCCGCGCTGAGACTGAGACTGAGACTGGAAGCGCAAGCGCGGCGGGCGTCGCGCGACCGCCCGGATGCGGCGGCCGCGCGGCGCCCGCTTCGTATTCGTGGCCTGATTAGGCCGCGTCGCCGAGCGTCGGCCCGGGGCCCGCGCCGGGCGAAACTTTCAGTCGCTCGTGGGCCGCCGCGGACCCGGCCGCGACATTCGTACCTTGGTGTTCTCGCGCGCGGCGGGTGCCGCCGCCCGGGCAAGCGCTTCGACGATATTGCCAGTTCAGCTCGTCGAATCTACGATCCCGGACGCTACAGCAATCGAAGCGCTTCGATTAGGCGACCGACCAACCGACCGACCGTCCCGAACGCCGGTCGCTCCCCAGCAGTCAGCCGGCCCACCCCCGACCCACACCGCCTGCCGACCGCGCGGCCGCCCGCCGGAGCGCGCCCCACCCGTGAGACGCGGAGGCATTCACCCATGCGAAGAAGGCTAGTGCAGGGCGCGCTCGCCGCGGCGGCGGCGGCCGCGGCGACGATCACTCCGATCCTGGTGCAGGGCGCGGCCGCGCCCGCGCAGGCGGCCACCCCGGCCACCACCGCGTACACCTGGAACAGCGTGGCGATCGGCGGCGGCGGTTTCGTCCCCGACATCGTGTTCAACGCCGGCGCCGCGAACATCGTCTATGCCCGCACCGACATCGGCGGCGTGTACCGCTGGAATCAGAGTTCGAGCTCATGGATGCCGCTGATGGACTGGGTCGGCCAGTCGAACTGGGGCGACATGGGCGCGGTCTCGGTGGCCGCCGACCCGGTCAACACCAACAAGGTGTGGGCCGCCGTCGGCATGTACACCAACTCCTGGGACCCGAACAACGGTTCCATCCTGCGCTCCTCGGACCAGGGCAACACCTGGAGCGCGAGCCCGCTGCCGTTCAAGCTCGGCGGCAACATGCCCGGCCGCGGCATGGGCGAGCGCCTGGCCGTGGACCCGAACGACGACAACGTGCTCTACTTCGGGGCGCCCAGCGGCAAGGGCCTGTGGAAGTCCACCGACTCGGGCGTGACCTGGTCCCAGGTCGCGAACTTCCCGAACGTGGGCAACTACGTGCAGGACTCGACGGACACCAGCGGTTACCTCAGCGACAACCAGGGTGTGACGTGGGTGGCCTTCGACAAGGCGACCGGCAGCTCCGGCAGCCCGACCAAGACCATCTTCGTCGGCGTCGCGGACCTGCAGAACACGGTGTATGAGAGCACTGACGGCGGGGCGACCTGGTCCCGGGTGGCCGGGCAGCCCACCGGGTTCATGGCGCACAAGGGCGTGGTGGACTCGGCCGGCGGCATCCTGTACATCGCGACCAGCAACAAGGGCGGCCCGTACGACGGCTCGTCCGGCGACGTGTGGAAGTACGCGATCTCGACCGGCACCTGGACGCAGATCAGCCCGGTGAAGTCCTCCGACACGAGCAACGACTGGTTCGGTTACAGCGGCCTGTCGATCGACGCGCAGCATCCGAACACGATCATGGTGACCGGGTACAGCTCGTGGTGGCCGGACACCTTCATCTGGCGCAGCACGGACGGCGGCGCGACCTGGAAGTCCGCGTGGAACTACACCAGCTACCCGAACCGCGCCGACGCCTACACGCTGGACACCTCCGCGACGCCGTGGCTGACCTTCGGCACGACGACGCAGGAGCCGGTCGAGTCGCCGAAGCTGGGCTGGATGACCGAGGGCCTGGCGATCGACCCGTTCAACTCGAACCGGATGTTCTACGGCACCGGGGCGACCCTGTTCGGCACCACGAACCTGACGAACTGGGACTCGGGCACCAGCTTCACCGTCAAGCCGTTCGTCAGCGGGCTTGAGGAGACCGCCGTCAACGGCCTGATCAGTCCGCCGACCGGGGCGCCGCTGATCTCGGCCCTCGGCGACCTGGACGGCTTCGTGCACACCTCGCTGACCTCCGTGCCGTCCTCGATGTTCACCTCCCCGAACCTCTCCAGCGGCGACAGCGTGGACTTCGCGCAGCTCCAGCCGGCCACCATCATCCGCACCGGCGACGTCGACAAGACGCAGAGCTCGAACGCGAACGTCTACCGCTTCGCGTTCAGCACCAACGGCGGCAGCAGTTGGTTCCAGGCCTCGGCCGAGCCCCCCGGGGTGACCGGCGGCGGCCAGGGCGCGATCGCGCCCGACGCCAGTTCGGCGCTGTGGAGCCCGAAGGGCGCCGGCGTCTACTACACCACCACGTACGGCAGTTCGTGGACGGCGTCGAGCGGCATCCCGGCCGGTGCGGTCATCGCCTCGGACCGGGTGAATCCGAAGGTTTACTACGGCTACTCGGCCGGCACGTTCTACGTGAGCACCAACGGCGGGGCGAGCTTCACGGCGACCGCGGCGACCGGCCTGCCGGCCACCGGCACCGTGTACATCAAGGCAGTCGCGGGCACTTCCGGGGACGTCTGGCTGACCGGCGGCGACTCGTCGGGAACCTCAGGGATCTGGCACTCCGGCAACTCCGGCGCGAGTTTCACCAAGCTCGCCAGCGTCTCGGCCGCGATCAACCTCGGCTTCGGCAAGTCGGCCACCGCCGGCGGCTACCCGGCGCTGTACGCGGTCGCGACGGTGAACGGCGTGCAGGGCATCTTCCGGTCCGACGACACCGGCGCCACCTGGACCCGGATCAACGACAACGCGCACCAGTGGGGCAACAGCGGCGCCGCGATCACCGGCGACCCGCGCATCTACGGGCGCGTATACGTCGGCACGAATGGCCGCGGCATCATGTACGGCGACCCGAGCGGCTCGTCGACTGGCAGCCCGAGCGCGTCGGCGAGCGCGAGCAGCAGCGCCAGCGCGTCGGCCTCGCCGTCGCCGAGCCCGTCGGCGTCGAGATCACCGTCCGCGTCGCCGTCACCGTCACCGAGTGCGAGCGCCACCTCCGGCGGCTTCGGCTGCCACGTGACGTACACCAAGGGCAGCGAGTGGCCCGGCGGGTTCACCGCGTCCGTGGTGGTCAACGACACCGGCACCACGTCGATCAGCGCCTGGACGGTGAAGTTCACCTTCCCCGGCGACCAGAAGGTCACCGGTTCCTGGAACGTCGGCACGCTCACCCAGAGCGGGCAGACGGTGACCGCGACCAACGCCGCTTACAACGGCTCGATCAGCCCCGGTGGCAACACCTCGTTCGGTTTCCAGGGGACCTGGACGTCCAACGACTCGTCGCCCACCTCGTTCAGCGTCAACGGAGTCACGTGTAACTGAGAGGTCTGACACTTCACCGCAGGACGCGCCACCCCCGCGCCTCAACTCTGGGCGCGGGGGTGGCGCGCGTCCGCAGGAACGCAGGAACGCAGGAACGCAGGAAGTCAGAATTCGTTCACGGGGTAGGTACCCGGCAATCGTGTCGGCGCTGCGCCGCTGTGCGCCGTCATCAACCCCGCGGCACGCAGGTGGGCAGCGGGTGGTCCGGTTCGAGCGCGGGCAGTCCGTCGATGCTCTTGGCGTTGGGCCCGGCGACACGCACCGCCCACTCTTCGGCCGGGCGGACGGAATGCACCTTGTCGAGCACGGGCCGCTCGTCGACCAGTTCCATGTACGGCACCGCGTAGCCGCAGGAGTCCGAGACCCGCCGGACGTCGACCAGGATGATCGAGCGAAGTCCCGGGTGCGCCAGGTTGAAGTGCGGGGCCAGCCGCCGGAACTCGCTCTCGTCGGGTCGCAGGACTCTGCCGATTCCGTGCAGTCGCAGGATGCGCGAGTTGCGGGTGAACGAGCAGAACATCAGCACGATGCGGCCGTTCTGCCGCAGGTGCGCGATCGTCTCGGCCCCGGAGCCGAACAGGTCCAGGTAGGCGACGGTGTGCTCGTCGAGCACGGCGAAGCAGTCCCGGTAGCCCTTCGGCGAGACGTTGACCAGGCCGTCCGCTCCGCTCGGCGCGGTGGCCACGAAGAACATCGGCTGCTCCTCGATGAACTTGCGGATGCTCTCGTCGATCCCTTCGAACACGTTCGCCATGCCGAACCTCCCGTGCGGTGTCGCGCGGCCGGACACCGGCGCCGACCGCTGCAGTACCAGCGTAACCGCGCTGATCAAGCCGTTTGAGGCGGCGAGCCGTGCGCGCTGCCACAGGTCGGCTCGCCCGATACGGTCAGGCGGTCTGGACGAGGCTGTGCCTGCCGTTGAGCCGCCAGTCCGGTTCGGTTTTGTCCAGGCGCTCGACCTGCCCGCGCGAGAGGCCGACGACCACGTCCGACTTCGCGGCACGCAGCGCGGCGACGGGCAGGCCGAGATGGCGCACGGTGTCCGCGAACGGCGTCGTCGGATCCCACCAGCGGTCCCCCACCAGGCGCCGGTAGTTGAGGTCCCCCTTCACCAGCAGGAACCGGCCGTCCAGACCCGCCCGCAGGTCGGCGGGCAGGTCGTGGAACGAGAGCGGCGAGCACCAGAAGGGATGTGTCTGCGCGCGCAGCCGCCCCGCCGCCGCGTGCGCGAACAGGCGCTGCCCGGCCGCGCCGAGGGCCGCGGGCATGCCGCGCAGGCGTCGCAGAGCCTTGCCGAAGTCCGTGGCCGTGGCGTCCGAGATGTAGTAGGGCGCGGGCTTCACGTGCAGTTCCACGACCGCGGCCAGGCTCGCCGGCCCGAGCAGTTCGTCGGCGAGCAGCAGGTCGGCGAGCAGTTCGCGGCCGCTGTTGTCGCAGATGACCGCTACGCGCGGGCCGGCTACCTGTGTGCCGCCACGCGCGGCGAGCAGCCGCGAGCGGATGCCGCCGGTGTCGTCCGCCAGTGGCGGATTGACCGCGGCGTACCCCTCGACGGTCTCGGTGACCTGGAAGACGAGGTCGGCGCGGTTGCCGAGCACGGCGGCCTCGACCAGCGCGGCGAAGCGGCGTTCCGGTTCGGCTCCCTCGAGCGCGCCGTACCAGGCGAATGCGGCTTCCAGTGCGGGATCGGCCAGTTCCGCGTCCTTCATCGGCTGGTACGGGTCGACGCCCGCCCACGCCGGCTCCGCGCTGCCCCAGCCGCTGCCGCTGCCGCTGCCGCCGTAGTACCCGGTCGCGGCGAGGATCCGGCGGAAGAAGTAGCTCTCGGCCCACAGGAACGGTGTGTCCGCCCAGGGCTTGCCGTAGTGCCCGCGGTCCCACGGCCCGTGCCACTGGGCGGCGTCCGGCGCGTCGTCGGCCAGCGGCGTGATCACACCGTCGAGGGATTCGTCGAGCAGCGCGCGCAGTGCCCGGACCTGCTCGGGACCGTATGGCAGCGCCGCGAGCAGGCTCTCGATCAGCACCGGGTGGCGGCGGTGGAAGACGTCCCAGGCGAACGAGCCCTCCGGGCTGATCAGGATCGGCGGCGGCAGCTCGTGCGGCATGCGGGTCATACTATGGGCCGCCCAGCCGAAATCGCGTAGAACTCCCGCTCTCAAAGACCTGTGGGGCGCACTCTATCGCAGTGCGCCCCACAGGCGGAGGCAGACGGCTGATTCAGCCGCGTATCAGGTCACGATGAATATGTGGTCGTACACACCATGCCGTTGAGACTGATGGCCGCCGGGGACGGGTACGCCCCGGTGTTGTTGCCGACGAAGCCGATGCTGGCCGAGTTGCCGGCGTCGGGCGCCAGGTCGGCGTTCCAGTTCACGTTCGTGGCGTGCACGTTCTGGCCGCTGGCCGACCAGTTCGCGTTCCAGCCGCTGTTGAACGACTCGCTGGTGGACGGGAAGGAGAACGTCAGCGTCCAGCCGTTGATCGCGGCCGGGCCGGTGTTGGTCACCGTCAGCGACGCCACGTAGCCGTTGCCCCACGAGTTGGTCACCGTGTAGTTCACCGCGCAGGTGCTGTCCGCGGGCGTGCTCGTGGTGAACATGACCGGGGCCGAGGCCCGCGAGAGGTTGCCCGCCTGGTCGGTCGCCAGCACGTTGATCGTGTAACCGGTGCCGGGCACCAGGTTGTAGAGCGTCGCAGAGGTCGAGCTCGACTCCGCCAGCAGCTGGCTGGTGGTGCCGAACTGCTGAACCACCTCATAGCGCGCTACCTGGCCGCCGGTGGACGGGGTCCAGCTGATCGTCGCCTGCGAGCCGGTGACGTCCGACGCGCTCGGCGAGCCCGGAGCCGTCAGGGAGCTGATCCCGTTGCCGGAGGGTGTCAGGACGATGGTCTCGATCGAGTACGGCGCGATCGTCTGGCTGGCGGACGTGCCCGCCGCCGCGCTGGTGATCGAGCTGCCCTCGTCGCCGTAGGTGTAGACGGTCGGGGTCGCGGTGCTCGGGGTGTAACCGGCGTAGTGCAGATCGACCGGGTACGAGTTATTCGGGTCCTTGTTCACCAGCTGCACGGCCAGGTCGCCGTTGGCCTGCCGCACCGCGTGCGCGCTGATCAGCGGCTGGTCGGTTCCGGCCTTGACCATCTGGTCGCCGGGCCGGCCGAGCTTGCTCAGCATGCTGATCGCGAAGTACGGCGGGAACGGGGTGTTGAGCGCGGGCTCGCACACGGAGCCCACGCAGGTGCCGCTGGAGAGCACGCCCCAGTCGTCGAAGTCGGTCGCGCCGTCCGGGGCGGTGCTGATCGCGGTCGGGCCGTTGTGGGTGTCCCACCAGTCGACCGTGAACACGCCGTCTTCGAGCGCGGTCATGTACGCGTCCGCGCCGAACAGCGCGTCCGGCTGGGTCGTGGTGTCCACGCCCGAGTTCATCTCGGTCAGCGCGATGCCGAGGTTCGGGCCGTTGGACCCGGCGTACTTGTCGATCTCGCTGCGCAGCTGGTCCAGCTCGCCGGGCAGCTGCTGCGGCTCGGACAGCGCGGTCGCCGCGCCGGTGCCGTTCGGGTACCAGTGCACGATGACGAAGTCGACGGCCGAGCCGGCGATCGAGAGCACCGTGCGGTTCCAGTCGTAGCTGTCGCCGCTGGCCACCACGCCGTCGGGCCAGTTGCCCGGCAGCGTCAGCACCGCGCCGATCTTGATGGTCGGGTCGACCGCCTTCATCGCCGAGGCGTACTGCAGCACGTTGTCCGCGTACGTCGTCGGGCTCTTACTCGCGTGGTTGTCGGCCTCCCAGTCGGCGCCGTAGTAGCCGTTGCCGTAGTTCTCGTTGCCGATCTCCCAGTACTTGTCGCCGTATCCCTTGGTCACGTTGGCGTACTTGACCCAGCCGGCGGCCTCGGCGGGGGTGCCCGTGCCGTAATTGGCGATCAGGATGGGCTGCGCGCCGATCTTCTTGACCGTCCCCATGAACGAGTCGAAGTCGGTGCCGGGCGCGACGTAGCCGCCGGGAGCGGTGTTGTCCTGCCAGTGGTAGATGTCGCCGTAGGAACCGCCCGGGTAACGCAGCATCCCGATACCGGCCTGGCCGAGCAGGTCCTGCACCGCGGGTACGTTCATCTGGCTGTCCCACACGGCGCTGTTGAGCCCGTAACCGGTGGACGGGATCGTGCCGAGCCCCTCAGCGGCGTTCACCGTGACGTTCACCGCGGCGCCGGTGCCGGACCCGGTGTCGGCCACCGCCGCCCCGGGTGCCAGTGCGCCGAGCAGCATCAGCGCCGTTCCCCCCGCGATCCGCCGCAACCGGCGGATGCGCCTGCGTTGTGAACTCACGTGCGACTCCTTCCCGAACCTGCGAGCACAGCAATCGAAAAATGGTCCCGCCCGGCCGACAAGAGCGTCAATGTCCTGTGAAACTTACACGTACACGCCGCGTCGAACATCGTCGAAGCCGCAGCTCAGGGCCGGCACGCCGCGCCGAGAAGCTGTCAACCCCCTGCGACATCCTTGGATCGAACGCGGCCGGTTCGTAGCTTCGTCGCACTGGCCGACCGGGTCAGCTGTAAGGCAGCGAGGAGCGGTTCCATGCAGACAACGACAGGACCCGCCGCGATGGCGGGCACTGCGCGACGGCGCACGGCGGCGCTGTCCGCCGCGGCCGTGGGCGCGGTGCTGGCGGCGCTCGCGGCGCTGCTGGTCGCCTTCGGCCCGCTGGCCCGTCCGGCCGGCGCGGCGGGCGCGGTCGGCGCGGGGTACTGGCACACTTCCGGCAGCCAGATCCTGGACTCCAACGGCAACGCGGTGCGCATCGCCGGGGTGAACTGGTACGGCTTCGAGACCCCGGACGAGATCGCGCACGGCCTGTGGGCGCAGGACTACCACGCGGTCATCGACGATATCAAGAGGCTGGGTTACAACACGATCCGCATCCCGATCTCGAACCAGGCCGTCGAGACGCCGGTGGTGCCGCAGAACTTCAGCCAGTACAACTCCGGTCCGATCAACACGGATCTGGCCGGACTCAACGACCTGCAGATCCTGGACAAGATCGTCAACTACGCCGGGCAGGACGGCCTGAAGGTCATCATCGACAACCACCGTTCGGAGGCCGGCGAGACGGCTGAGTCGAACGGGCTGTGGTACACCAGCGCGTACCCGAACTCCGCGTGGATCAACGACTGGGTGACGCTCGCCAAGCGCTATGCGGGCAACTCCACCGTGATCGGCTTCGACCTGCGCAACGAGCCGCACACGCCGACCGGCGTCGCGTATGCGAACGCTGCGACGTGGGGCAGCGGCGACCCGAACACCGACATCCGTCTGGCGTATCAGAACGCGGGCAACGCGATCCTGGGCGTGGACCCGAGCGCGCTGATCTTCTGCGAGGGCATCAGCAACTACCCGAACGGCAGCGGTTTCGACACGACGTGGTGGGGCGGCAACCTGGAGGGGGTGGCCAAGTACCCGGTCGTGCTCAACTCCCCGGGCCACGTGGTCTACTCAGCGCACGACTACGGGCCGACGCTGTTCCAGCAGACCTGGTTCAACTCCTCGACGACCTCGGCGAGCCTCGACGCGGTGTGGAACCAGTACTGGGGCTACATCCCGCAGCAGAACATCGCGCCGCTGTGGGTCGGCGAGTTCGGCACCGGCAACAACGCCACCGACGTGTCCGACTCGACGCCCGGCTCGCAGGGCCAGTGGTTCTCCTCGCTCGTGTCGTACATCGGCTCCAACAAGCTGAGCTGGACCTACTGGGCGCTCAACGGCGAGGACTCCTTCGCGCTGCTGGACGGCAGCTATGACGCGACGCCGGTCAGCGCGGCGAAGCAGGCGCTGCTCGCCGGAATCCAGTTCCCGCTCTCGGGGACCGGGGGCGGTACCGGCAGCGCCGGCCCGAGCGCGTCGGCGACCCGCAGCCCCTCCTCGTCGCCGTCGGGTTCCCCGTCGAGTTCGCCCTCAAGTTCGCCCTCAAGTTCGCCCTCAAGTTCGCCGTCCTCTTCCACAGTGTCCTGCCATGCCGCGTACTCGCTGACCAACAGCTGGTCCGGCGGCTTCCAGGGCCAGGTGGTGCTGACCAACACCGGTACGTCCACGATCAACGGCTGGAAGCTCGCGTGGACGTTCCCCGGCGACCAGAAGCTCAACCAGATGTGGACCGCGTCGTACACGCAGAACGGTGAGGCGATCACCGCGACGAACATGTCCTACAACGCCGCGATCGCCGCGAACACGTCCGTGACGATCGGTTTCACCGGCACGTACACGAACAGTGACGCCAACCCGACGTCCTTCACCGTCAACGGCGCCGCCTGCCACTGACAGGTCTCGCACACTCCCCCGATCCTCATACCGATCCCCTCCTGATCGAGATCCCGGCCGCGGGCGAGCAGCGTCGCCCGCGGCCGGGGCGTGTTCGCGCGTCGCGCGGCGGCGGTCCTAAGATCAGCCGCGTGACCACGCCACCGCCCGCCCCGAGTCCCGCCGAGAAACCGGCTGGAGTCGGCGCACGCCCGTGCATCCTGCTGGTGACCGGCGTTTCCGGCAGCGGCAAGAGCACCGTGGGCGCGTTGCTCGCGCAGCGGCTCGGGTGGCCGTATGCGGAGGCGGACGACTTCCATCCGGACGCGAACCTGGCGAAGATGGTCGCCGGTCAGCCTCTCGACGACGGGGACCGGCGGCAGTGGCTGGCCAACATCGCTGCGTGGATAGACGCGTCGAGCGCGGCCGGGCAGCCCGCGGTCGTCAGCTGCTCCGCACTCAAGCGGGCATACCGCGACGGATTGCGCGCGAACCGGCCGAACGTGCGGCTGATCTACCTGGACGCCGACGAGCAGACCATACGTGCCCGGCTTTCCGCGCGCCGCGGCCATTTCTTTCCGGCGGCGCTGCTCGACAGCCAGTTCGCCGACCTTCAGCCGCCCACCGAGGACGAGCATCCGTACCGTGTGCCGATGACGGCGGACACCCTCGCGGACGAGATCGTCGACCACCTCGTAGCCTCAGGAATCTGCGAAGAGAACGCGTAGGTCGCCGGCGCCGCCCGGCGGATCGCGCGTCCAGCCGCGCAGTGTCGGCGGCTCGATGTCGGCGGCGCACGCAAGAATGGGCGCAGCCGCGACGGGCGAAGGAAAGCACGACCGGCCGCACGGCACTTCGCCACATCGCACCGCACCGCACCGCACGACACCGCGCCACGCCCGCACCGGAGAGCCCCGCATGATCACCATCAGTACGGCGAACGTCAACGGCATCCGCGCCGCCGCCCGCAAGGGCTTCGACAGCTGGCTCGCCCAGACCACGGCCGACGTGGTCTGCCTTCAGGAGGTGCGGGCCGAGCCGCACGAGATCCCGGCGGAACTGCGCGAGGTCCAGGGCTGGCACCCGCTGTTCGCGCCGTCGAGCGCGAAGGGCCGCTCGGGCGTGGCGATCTACAGCCGCGTCGAGCCGATCGAGTCCCGGATCGGCTTCGCCTCCACCGAGTTCGACACCTCCGGCCGCTACGCCGAGATAGACCTGCCGACGGTGACCGTCGCCAGTCTGTACCTGCCTTCCGGCGAGGCCGAGACCGAGCGGCAGGTCGAGAAGGAGCGGTTCATGGCCGAGTTCCTGGAGTACCTGAAGGCGGCGAAGTCCCGGGCCGAGGCGCACGGGCGCGAGCTGGTGGTGTGCGGCGACTGGAACATCGCGCACCGCGAGGTGGACATCAAGAACTGGAGGACGAACCAGAAGGCGTCCGGTTTCCTGCCGCACGAGCGCGCCTGGCTCACCCGGGTCTTCGACGAGGCAGGGTACGTGGACGTGGTGCGGCAGCTGTACCCGCAGGGCCCCGGCCCGTACTCGTGGTGGTCCTACCGCGGCCGCGCGTTCGACAACGACGCGGGCTGGCGCATCGACTACCAGATCGCGACGCCCGGCCTGGCCAAGCTCGCGGTCAGCGGGAAGATCGAGCGCGCCGTCGAGCACGCGGCCCGCTGGTCCGACCACGCCCCGGTGACGATCACCTACGACGTGTGAGCCGCGCCCCGGTGGGCGCACGCGGCACTCTCGAATTGCGCGCCGGCCGGCCACGTGCAAACGTGCTGCGCAAACCAACGGAAGGCAGACGATGACCGACGCGGGGCTCGACACTCAACCCAGCGCAGTCGCGTACGAGCTGGACGACCTGGTGCAGCTGGCGTGGAGCGGACGCATCCGCGTGCCGCACTTCCAGCGTGACTTCCGGTGGGGCACGCAAGATGTGGTCCGCCTCTTCGACAGCATCCTTCGCGGCTATCCCGTCGGCAGTCTGCTGTTGTGGTCCCGCCAGTCACCCGCGGCGCGGTTCTCTCTCGGCGCACTTGAAATCGCCGCGGCCGGCGGGAACGACGTTCTGTGGGTCGTCGACGGCCAGCAGCGGGTCACGAGCCTCGCCAACGCCCTGCATCCCGACGCACGCCAGGATCCGAGGTTCACGGTCGACTACGACCTGGCCGACAGTCGTTTCGTGCCGAGCGGCAAGCTGAGCGAACCGCGCTACCTGCCGCTGCCGGTCCTCTACGACCTCGACAAGCTGCTGGAGTGGTTTCACGATCCCGGTTCGGCGAACAGGGAGTACTTCGCGGAGGCTCGCCGCGTCGCGAAACTGCTGCGCCAGTTCAAGATCCCCGCCACGGTGGTCCGGCAGGAGGACGAGACCGTCCTGACCGACATCTTCGACCGCCTGAACAACTACGGCAAACGGCTGAGCCGGGCGGAGATCCTCTCCGCGCTGTTCGCGGGGCCGGAGGGCGGCGACCCGGAGCAGCCGTCGCTCACGCGCATCGCGCAGCACGTGGCGTCCCGGACCGGATTCGGAAACCTGGACACGGACACCGTGCTGCACGCGATCCTGGCCCGCCGGGGGCCTGACCCGGCCCGCGACATCCGCAGCGAGTTCGACGACGGCAGCCGCCGCGCCCCCGAGTTCCCCGCAGAGAATCAGGCCACAGCGTTCCTCGAAGGCGAGAAGGCCTTGATCCGCGCCGTGCGGTTCCTTCAGGACGAAGCGGGCGTGCCGCACAGAGCGCTGCTGGCTTACAAGGCGCTGCTCGTCGTCCTTACCCGCTTCTTCGCCCACTTCCCGGAGCCCGCGCCCCGCAACATCCAGCTCCTGCGCCGTGTCTACTGGCGTGCCGCCATCGCCGGCCCGGTGGTTTTCAAGGGCAGCTTCACCGGGATGAGCAGGACGCTGTGCGCGCTCATCGTTCCGGGCGACGAGGCGGGATCAGTCGAGAGCCTGGCGAAGTCGATGCAGTCCGCCGCGGCCACCGCGCCCGAGCTCAGGCGTTTCCGCACCAACGAGGCCGCCGGCAAGATCGTCCTGTGCTCGTGGTGGGCCCTGCGACCTCGATCGCTCGTCAGCGGCGAGCAGTTCGACAGCGCGGCGCTGACCGATCTTCTCGGTGACCAGACCACCGCCGCCCCTGCCGTGCGGACGCTGTTCCCCCGAGGCGTGGAAACCGGAAGGCAACTGTGGGCGGCCAACCGGATCTTCGTGCCGAGCGTCGACGAGTCCGCGGACACGGTCTGGGAGGCACTGGCGCAGCAGCCTGTCGAAATCGACGCTCAGACCTGGGATCTTGTGCTGGCTTCATATTGTCTGGACCGCAATATGATCGACCTGTTGAATGCGGGGCGACGCGAGGAGTTCCTGGCACGCCGCCAGGACAAGATCACTGATATCTTGAGGGCGTTCCTGCTGAGGATGGCCGAGTGGTCGTTCGAGGACACCCCGGCCCTCAGCTCACTCGATTTGGACGAACTGGACGACCTCCCCGATGACGCCGGATGATACGTACTTCGCCGTGCTTCTGTACGGTCGGCGCGTCGGAACGATCCATCAGCGCGGGGACTACACACGATTCGCCTTCACGGAGGCGTATCTGAGCGACCCCATGCGGCCGATCCTCGGTCTGCGGTTCGAGGAGAATCCGCGCCAGCCGTATGCGTCGGCGCTGCGTCTGCCGCGCTGGTTCTCGAACCTGCTGCCCGAGGGTCCGTTGCGCGAGTGGATCGCCGCGGATCGACATGTCGCACTCGATCGGGAAATGGAGCTGTTGGCTCAGGTCGGGCATGATCTGCCCGGCGCAGTGCAGGTCGTGGAGATCCAGCAGCCGGTAGATGTCGCGCACTGGAATGAGACGGACGCGCCGGCGCCCGAAGCCGCTTCACACGCGTCGAGCCCCGGCGAAATCTCACCCTGGCGCTTCTCGCTGGCGGGCGTGGCGCTGAAATTCTCCATGCTCGCGCGAGGAGACCGGCTCACGGTGCCGGCCGCCGGGGAGATGGGCGACTGGCTGGTGAAATTCCCCGACCACACGTTCGCCGACGTCCCCCGTAATGAGTTCACGATGATGTCGTTGGCCCGCGCGGTCGGCATCGACGTACCGGAAATCCGGCTGCTTCATCGGGACGAGCTGACAGCAGTACCCTCCCAGGGTTAATGACAAAGTGATCTTTCGTCCTTTTTCTGGGTGATCGTCAGGTCAGGTGGAGTAGTCCTGTCAGGAGTTCGGGTCTGCGGGCGTGTCTGCGCAGGGCTTTGGCGATGTTGGTTTCGC
>NZ_JAGSXH010000089.1 GCF_018283645.1 Actinocrinis puniceicyclus
GGCGGGGTTGTCGATCTCCTCTTCGGGTCTGATTTCGGGTACGCCGACCGCGTCGGGGACGTTCAATGTGACCGTCACGGCGACCGACTCCACCAGCGCGTCCGGGTCCGCGTCGTTCACGTGGACGATCGGGACCGGTGGCACGGGTGGTGGGACGTGTCAGGTCTCGTACGTGAAGAACGAGTGGGGCGGTGGGTTCACCGCGAACGTGACGGTGACCAACACGGGTACCTCGACGGTGAACGGCTGGACGGTGACCTGGAGTTTCCCGGGTGACCAGAAGGTCACCAACGCGTGGAACGCGAACGTGACCCAGTCCGGGTCGGCGGTCACCGCGACGAACATGAGCTACAACCCGGCCATCGCGCCCGGCGGCAACGTGCAGTTCGGCTTCCAGGGCACCTGGGCCGGCAACGACACCAGCCCCAGCGCCTTCACCCTCAACGGAAACGCCTGCAGCTGACCTGACCTGACCTGGTCCGCTGACGCGCGCTCCGGGCCGGGTGCCCGCCCTACACGGCGGCACCCGGCCCGGAGCGCATCATGCCTCGCGTCGTGCCGGACGCGTCAGCCCAGGCGCGCCTCGATGGCCTCGATGATGCGCGGGCGCAGCTCGGCGGCGCGGATGACCGCGTCGACCGAACCGACCCGCACCGCGCGCTGGATGTTGTGTACGCGGTCGAACTCGGCGGCCACCTCGCCCAGCTTCTCCGCCCGCACCGCCGAGCGCAGCTCGTCGAGCTGCGCCGTCAGCGCGGCGCGCTCGGCGCCCGTGGCGGCCGTGACGCGCGCCTCCAGGTCGCGCACCCGCGGGTCGTTCGCCGCGCGGGCGTTGACCTCGCCCGAGAAGACCACCGCCGCGGCGGGCGCGCCGCCGAGCACCGAGGCGAACGAGCCCTCCAGCGCGAGCACGGTCATGTTCGGGTTGAGCGCCTTCGAGAAGACCACGAACGCGCCGCCGTGATAGCGCGAGATCACGCAGAACACGATCGGGCCGCGGAAGTTCACGATCGCGCGGCCGATCTCGGCGCCGTACTCCAGTTGCAGCTTGCGCATCGACTCGGGCGAGCCGTCGAAGCCGGAGAGGTTGGCCAGCACCACCAGCGGCCGGTTTCCGCTGGCCGCGTTGATCGCCCGGGCGGCCTTCTTCGAGGACTGCGGGAAGAGCGTGCCCGCGGTGTAGGTGTCCGGACCGTCCGTGGGCGGGAAGCCCCGGCGCGGCACCGGGCGCGACTCGATCCCCAACAGGCACACCGGCAGCCCGCCCAGGTGGACGTCCTGCACGGCGGCGGTGTCCGCGTCGGCCATGCCGGCCCAGCGTTCCAGTACCGGGTGGTCCTGGTCGGCGAGGGCGCGCATCACGGTGCGGATGTCGAACGCCTTCTTGCGGTCCGGGTTGGCCGCGGCCGAGAAGATCTCGCCCACCGTGCTGAAGTCGCTGCCCGCGACGCTGTGCGGGTAGTTCGAAACGTCCCGGTCGAAGGGGTCCGTCGTCTTCGCCCGGCGCGGCGCCCGCTCGCCGGGAGCGACGTACGTGTGGTCGTAGTGCGCCATCAGCACGGCCCGCGCCGCAGCCAGGTTCGGCGCCCAGTACTGCGCCTGGCCGTTGGGCCCCATCACCCGGTCGTAGCCGCCGATGCCGAAGTTGTCCTCGGCCGACACCCCGCCGGAGAAGTCGAGCGAGTGCTTGCCGGTCAGCACCATCGCCGAGTCCGGCGTCATCACGAGGATGCCCTTGGTGTGCATGAGCATCGTCGCCTCGGCGTTCCAGTACGGCTGCGCCCCGACGTTGATGCCGGCCACCAGGATGTTGATCTCGCCGCCGTCCTGGGTGAACTCGACGATCCGCTTGAGCGCTGCGGCCACCCAGTCCATGTTCTCGGTGCCCGACTCCATCGAGATCCGGGCGCCGGCCGACAGCGCGTACCACTCCACCGGCACGCGCATCCGCTCGGCGAGGTCCAGCGCGGCGACCACCCGGCGGCATTCGGGTTCTGACAGCGCGCCGAGGGACTTGGTCGGATCGCCGAGCAGCGCCACCCGGGTGACGCCCTCGGGATACCGCTGGGTCGGCGTGGTGACGACGCCGGTGACGATCGCCGCCGTGTTGTGTCCCCTGGGCCGGTCCACCGGCGCTAGCAGCCCGCTCTCGTCGAGGTCGTATTCGGTGAACGCGCCGAGCATCCCGGTCAGCTCGTACGGGTAGACGGTGTTGCGGCTGCTGGCGCGCAGCACCCTCTGCCGGTAGGCGTCGAGCGGCTCGACCAGTTCGTCGGACGGCTCGCCGATGGTCAGCTCGCTGCCGCCGGCCGTGTCGAACGCGAAACGCATCGAGACCTTGGTCAGCGCGCCGGTCTGCGCGTCGCGCTGCCGGCCGATCAACAGGATCTCCTCAAGGCCGGCGCCCGCGGTCGTCGGCAGCACCCGCGCGGCGATCGCGTTCAGTTCCGCGCGCGTGAGCGCGATCGGCGGCCAGATGTACAGCACGATCCGGTTGGTGGGGAAGCGGTTCTTGCCCGGTCGCCGAGACTGCGCCCGGCGGATCGAGTCGATACAGGCGGCGATGGCGTCCTCGGCCGTCGGCAGCGCGGCCAGCCGTCCGTCGTGGTCACGCAGCTCGGTCAGGTCGCGCACCTGCGCGAACGCGACGAGCCGGTCGTCGGATCGGTCGTCGCGCGCGACGCACTGGAAGAGGTAGACCTCCTCGTCCGACGACGGCAGCCGGGTCAGGTCGAACTTGCGCAGCCGTTCCAGCTGCATGCGCTGCGCGATGTACGGGTGCAGGCCGCGGATCAGCCGCTCCTCGCTCATCCCGGCGCCGCCCGTTCCCGCCGGGGACGGGCGGAACGTGAAGTGATGGTGCATCACCGCGCGGCCGCTGCCCGCGACCGTGGCGGTGATCCTGCGGACCTGGCTGGGAAGCGGTTGCGCGCTGATGATCTCGTGCAGCGCGCCGGCCATCGCGTCGAAGCTGTCCGGCTGCTTCTCCCAGGAGAGATAGATGTCGGCGTCGACGCCGTCCTCGGCGCCGCCCGCCACGGCGGCCAGACCGCGCAGCGCGTCTTCGAGTTCGTCGAAACCCACCGCGGTGGAGACCAGCCGGGAGCCGGCGCGCGCGGCGACCACGAACCTGCAACCGGCCGCGTCGCTCGTGCGGACGTCGACCAGGCCCTTGTTGCCGTAGTAGCGCCTGGTCAGCACCTCCAGCATCGGGGCGTGGTCCAGCGCGTCGCGGCCGATCCGCTGGCCGAGCAGCCGCACCAGCGGTTCGGTGCTGGCGACCATCGCGGCGATCCGCTCGGCCCGGTCCGGGGCCTGCGGGTTCGCGTCCAGATAGCGCAGGTGCTTGCGGACGTCGGCGTAGACGCGGGCGCGGTTGCGGCGCAGCAGCGGCTGTGCGAACCAGGCGAAGACGACTCCGCGGGCGAGGTCCGAGACCGCGGGGAAACGCACCTGTGTCGCGGCGATCAGCCGCTCCAGCGTGAGACCCGCGCACTCCCGCAGCGCCTCGCCGGGGGGCGCCTCACGCAGCCACTCCCGCAGCAGCGTGACGATGACCGTGGCGTCGGACGCCGCGCGCTGCAACGCCAGGAAGACCCGGAACACGGCCTCTTCCAGTTCCGGCGTGCGCTCCAGGTCGGTGACGCCGTAATGGCCCAGGGCCTTGGCGAGCTTGTCCCGGAACGAATCCGGCAACCCGGCGCGCTCGGCGTCAAGGCTCTGCAGGTAGGTGTGGAAGTGCTCGCGGGCGCTGTGCACGTGGCTGTCGCCGACGGATTCCTCGCCGGCCTGCTTGTTGCGGCTCAGCTCGCTCAGGTCGGCGAACACCGACAACAGCTCGATCTCCTCGGCCAGCGGGCGCACGCCCGCCTCGGCGAGCTCGGCGCGCGCGGCCAGGTAGTCGGCCAGCACCCTGTGCTCGTCGTGCGGATCCACGTCGAAGCCGAGCAGGACACTGCGAAGGTCGTTCCAGCCGCGCACGATCCGCTCGCCGGCCGGCCCGCCGGCCATCGCGGGCAGCTCCAGCTCGATCGGCTCGGCGGACTGCGCGGCCTTCGCGGCGCCGTCGCCGTCCTCGTCGGCCAGCGGCTCCAGCCGCAGCAGCGGCGCGCCCGTCTCGACCTGGCTGCCGACCGATACCGCGCACTCCTTGAGCCGGGCCCGGAACGGGGCCCGCAGCACCGTCTCCATCTTCATGCTCTCCAGCACCAGTACCGGTGCGCCCGCCTCGACCTCGGCGCCGACCGCCAGCGGCGTGGCGACGACCAGCGCGGGCGCGGGGGAGCGCACGATGCCGCCCTCGTCGCGGCTGACGCGGTGCGCGACGCCGTCGACCTCGATGAAGTGGATCGGTCCGTGCGTGTCGGTGACCAGGCGGAACCGGCTGCCGTTGACGGTGAACCGGCCGGTGTGGCGGTCGTAGCGCTCCAGCTCTACGTCCGCGGTCTGCGCCTGGTCGCCGGCCGCGATGCCGACGCGGAACCGGTGCGCGCCGACCCGCGCGACCCTGACGCGGTAGGTGACGCCGCGCAGCTTCAGATCGAGCGGCCGGCCGCTGTCGTGCTGCACCTGCGGACGCCCGCCGAACGCGGTCGACAGCAGCCGCTGCCGTTCGACGCGCTCTTCCTCCTCATAAGCCTCGATGGCGGCCGCGGCCAGCGCCACCGCGTAGTGCCGGTGCGAGATGAGCCTGCCTTCGCCGCGGACACGGTCGATCCAGCCGGTGTCCGCGCTGGCGTCGATCACCTCGGGCTGGTCGAGCAGGTCGAGCACGAAGCTCTTGTTGGTGGCGCCGCCCTGGATGATCACGGTGGTCTGGGCCATCGCGCGGCGCAGCCTGCCGAGCGCCTCGGCGCGGTCGCGGCCGTAGGCGATGATCTTGGCGATCATCGAGTCGAAGTCGGCGGGGATCGTGTCGCCCTCGCTGACGCCGGTGTCGACGCGGATGCCCGGTCCGCTGGGCAGGTCGAGCCGCACGATCCGGCCGGGGGAGGGGGCGAAGTCGCGGTCGGGGTCCTCGGCGTTGAGCCGCGCCTCGATGGCGTGTCCGCGCTCGGCCGGCGGACCGCCGGCCAGCCTGCCGCCGGACGCCACGTGCAGCTGGAGCTTGACCAGGTCCACGCCGGTGGTGGACTCGGTGATCGGGTGCTCGACCTGAAGCCGGGTGTTGACCTCAAGGAACGCGAAGAGCTTGTCGCCGGGGTGGTAGAGGAATTCGACGGTCGCCGCGCCGCAGTAGCCGACCGCGACCGCGAGACGCTCAGCGGACTGCTTCAGTTGCAGGGTCTGCGCGGCGCTGAGCACCGGCGAGGCGGACTCCTCGATCACCTTCTGGTTGCGCCGCTGCACGGAGCAGTCGCGCACGCCCAGCGCCCAGGCCGTGCCCGCGCCGTCGGCGATCACCTGGACCTCGACGTGCCGGGCGCCGGTGACCAGCCGCTCCAGGAACACCACGCCGCTGCCGAACGCCCGCGCCGCCTCCTGGCTGGTGCGCTCGTAGGCGTCGATCAGTTCGGCCTCGTTCGCGATGACGCGGATGCCGCGCCCGCCACCGCCCGCGGTGGCCTTGAGCATCAGCGGGTAGCCGATCTCCGTGGCCGCGCGGACCGCCGCGTCCAGAGTCTCGACCGCTCCGCGGCTCCACGGCGCGACGGGCACGCCCACCTGCTCGGCGATCAGCTTCGCGCCGATCTTGTCGCCGAGTTTGCGCATCGCGTCGGCGCTCGGGCCGACGAACGTGACGCCGATGCGGGCGCACAGTTCGGCGAACGCCGGGTCCTCGGCGACGAAACCCCAGCCGACCCAAGCGGCGTCGGCCCCGGTTTCCCGCAGGGCGCGTTCGAGCGCGGCGAGGTCGAGGTAGGGGCGGGCGGAAGCCGGGCCGAGTTCGTGGGCGATGTCGGCTTCGCGCACGAACGTCGCCGTCCGGTCGACGTCGGTGTGCAGCGCGACCGTCTCGATCGGTACCCCGGTCTCCCGGGCGAGGTCCCGGACGGCGTGGATGAGCCGCATCGCGGCCTCACCCCGGTTGACGATGGCGACGCGTGTGAACACCGAGTAAGCCCTCCTTGTAGCGGACGTACAACGGGGCGCTACCCCCGTCCCTGCGCTGTATACAGCTTTCCGCCAACGGACGGGGAAAGGAACGCCGTCAGCGGAGCATGCCGGGTACCCTCCTTTGTGGAGAACTGCCAACAAGTATGCGAGCGGCGATCGGCCGGACGCGGCGGCTCGCGGCGGATCGTGCGGAATTCACGCCGGCACGGTGAACCCTCACGCGCTCCGGCCGCGCACCCGGAGCACGCACCCGGACCGTGCGGCTGGACCGTGCGGCTGGACCGTGCCGGCGAGCCGGGAAGCCTCGCCCGCGAGCGGTGCTCGCCGGATCGGCGGGATCCGTACCGCGTTTCAGGGCCGCATCACGGGAGCGATGGCGAGATGTGTACCACGGTGATCGACATCGATCCGCGCTCGCCGGTGCCCGTCCTGCTGATCGGGGTGCGCGACGAGTTCGGCGACCGGCCCTGGCTGCCGCCCGGCCGGCACTGGAGCGGGCATCCCGCGCTCGTCGGCGGCCAGGACCTGCAGGCCCTCGGCACCTGGCTGGCCGTGGCCGCCGCGGCGCCGCGGGTGGCGTGCGTGCTCAACGCGCACGGCGAGGCCGCCGCGGCCGCTCGGCGGTCGACTCGCGGCGGTCTGCCGCTGCGCGCGGCGGAAAGCGGGGACCTGGGCGACCTGGACGCGGCCAGGTACGACCCGTTCCACCTGGTGTGCGCGTCGCCGACGTTGACGCGCCTCTGGAGCTGGAACGGGCGCGACCTCACGGAGCGGACGCTGGACGCCGGACTGCACATCGTCGTCAACAGCGGTCTTGACGGCGCCGGCGAAGACGACGCGCCGGGTGGCGCGCAGATGCGGGCCCGGATCGAGCACTTCCGGCCGCTGTTCGACAAGGCGCCGCGGCCTGAGCCGCGCGACGGCTCGGCGCGGCGCGCGTGGGGCGCGTGGTTCGGCCTCGCCGCCGGCGGCGGCCTGGATCCGCGGGACCCGCGCGCGCTGGTGCTGAGCCGGACCGTCGGCGACCGGCCGTGGGGCACTTCCAGCGTGAGCCTGGTCGCGCTCACGCGAAGCGGCGCGCGCTTCGACTTCTGCGCGGATCCCGCCGGATCACACCCGGCCTGGTCGCGCGTTCTTTGACAGGATACGTACATGCGCCCATCAGGGGCGTGAGCGCCCCAGGGTCTGCCACACGGACGCGGAGCCCGGCCGGACCTGCCCGCTGCGCACGCCCTCACCCAGCGTCGGCGCGTCGGCGTAACCGAGCTTGACCAGCACGTCGACCGCGTGCCGCAGCTGTTCGGGCGTAGCGGTGTTCAAGGTGCGTAAGAGTTCATACTCGGAGCCCTGCTCGCACACCCTTCGACGCGCCTCGCGCGCCCCTTCGCGCAGTTTCAGCATGCGGGTGAGCCCCGGTCCGACGATCGCGGCCGCGGTGAACTGGACCGCGGGCGCCATCAGCAGGACCAGCAGCGTGGTGCGGTCGTCGGCCGGCACAAGAGCCGCGCCGGACAGCGCCGCAGCCGTCGCCGCCGCGGAAGCCAGCCAGAACACGGCCGCGAACCATCCGAACAGGCGCCAGGTCGCCGGCGGCCAGTAGTCCGCGGACCGGTCGCGGGCCAGGCCCCGGGCCAGCGCCAGGTCCAGGCGGCGGTCCCGGCCCGGAGCGAGGATCGCGTCCGGCCCGATCTCGTAGGCGATGTGCCAGTCCTCGTCGACGAACTGCGCGCTCACGCGCATGAAAGTGGCCCAGAACAGCGTGCAGGCGACCGCCACCAGCCAATAGGTGGCCACCTGCAGGACCGTGTCGTCCAGCCGCAGGCCGCCCCAGATGCAGACGCCGAATATCACGAAGGCGATGCCCCAGAGGACCGCGGTCATCGCCCCTGCGGCGCGCGCGGTCGCCGGCGCGGTGCGCATTCGGAAGCCACGAACGAGCAAGTCGGAACCCCCTCGGTCAGGACGCCGCCCATAACTGCGGAAGGTAGCTACGGCGATACGATATGTCATCACGGATTGGTGAAAGTGTCACCACTGCGGGCGATTTCGGAACGTGACATGAGAGTCACCCTCACGTGACCGGCCGGTGAGACAAGGTGCTGTTGATACCGGGCGGTTACTGATGGGACCGGCGCGCGTGAAACGCCGGGCGCGCGCCGGCGGGCGACCGGCGAGGGAAGCCTCACCGAAGCAGAGCGTTGAGGTCAGGTGCCGTCCTTCTCGGCGGGCAGACCCTGGCGCTTGCGTTCGAGCTCCAGGAGTTCCAGTTCCACGAGCCGCCGCACGCGCGAGACGTCGCGTTCGTAGACGTCGGCGAGCTTGTGCATTTCGGGGTCGGCGCTGGCGCGCAGCCGGGCCAGAAACGGGTCGAAGGCGCCCTGAGGGGGCGCCGCGGCCTCGGGTTGCGGCGCCGCGCCCCGGAAGGCCTGCGCCAGCTTCGTCTCGCCGATCGCGTTGAGGGCTTCACCGATGTTCTCGCCCAGGGCCTGCGCGACCGCGACCGCCTTGTCCGGGCTGGCCTTCTGCTCGCCGCTGCACCACTGCGACACCCGGCTCGTGCTCAGCACGGGCTTGCCGTCGGTGTCGGTGCCGACGGCTCTGATCAGGTCCGACTGCTGCCAGCCGCGTCTCGCCAGTGCGGCGTTGACCCAGCTGGCCCAGGCCGTGGCACTGGTGCGCTGCCCTGGGGTCTGTCGTCTCGGAGCCATGCGATCCCCTTCGCGTGCTCGATGGCTTCGGGAGAGAAGCGTAGTACGCATCCGAGTACTGCCAGCGGGGCGCGTGGCGGGGCGAGCGGCGCGCGCGGCGCTCCGGCGCCGTTCAGCCGCCCGCGCGGCCGGAGCGTGGCCGGTCCGGTGCCTTCACGGCCGAAGACGCGGCCGCGGCCGCGGCGCGGTTGCGCTTTGCATGCGAAGCTTGTAACTTTCCGTGCGAAGCTTTGCATGCGAAGCCGTGTCCGATTTTGCGAAGTCTCGTCGCTGCGAAGGTGAGGCGCGGATGAAGATCTGGAGAGCGATCAGGTACGCGGGGCCGCGCCGGAGCGTACGCCGGAACACGATGCTCGGCGTCACGGACGCGCTCGGCGGGCTGTCCGGCGCTCTCGCCGAACCTGAACACAGTGCGGGAATGCTGCGTCTGGCTCTCCTGGCGCGAGGAGCCGCTCGCGGCGAGCACGGGGCGGCGGCGTCGCCCCGGGCATGAGCCGGCGGCGACCCGATCCCCACCGTCGGGCCGCCCTCCCGGCCGTTCATACCGTCTTCCGCTCAGTCTTGAGAAGGATTCGATGTATCAGAACAGGGCTCGAATTCTGGTGGCCGAAAGACCCCTGTCGCGTCGGCCGGGGGGTACCGCTCCCGGCCGCTCGCGCATCCCTCGCGCCCGCTTCCTGCGCGCCGGCGCTCCGTTCGCGTGGCGCCGGGCCCGCGCCCGATTCCGGTCGGCGCAGCCGTGGTGAACGAGGCCGCCGGGCGGTGGCCCGGGCTCGACGCGAGCCGCGGCGTGCTGCGTGACCTGAGCGGCCGGGAACTGCAAGTGCTCGAGATGATGACGCGTGGGCTCAGCAGCGAGCAGATCGCCAAGGCCCTGGGCCTGTCCGCGCGAACGGTCAAGTCGCACAAGGCGAACATCAGCCAGGCGATCGGGTCGTACGGATCGGCGACGCGCACGGTGGCACTGGCGTTCGCGCACGGATATCTGCGCGCCGTGCCGGATTCCGGCTGCCGTCGGCCGCAACTGCAGGGCCGGCAACTTCAGGTGCTCGCGCGGATGGCCGAGGGCCTGAGCAATCCGCAGATCGGCGGGGTGCTCGGCCTCACCGAGAACACCGTCAAGACCCATATCAAGCGGCTGTTTCGCACCCTGGGCGTCGCGTCCCGGGTGCGCGCCGTCGCCGTGGGATTCGAAACCGGCCTCCTGCCGGCCGACCTGCCGATGAGGACGGTCGGCCTGGTCTCGGGGACGGGCCGGCCCGGCGACGGACCCGGCCACGGCGCCGAGGCGCCCCGCACCTGCTTCGCCTGGACGGCGCGGACGTGATCACCGTGGACATCCTGCTGATCGACTACTACCTCAACAGGCTGCCGCCCCGGGTGCAGCGCGCCGAGATCCGGTGCGAACTGGATTCCTGGATGCCGACCGCGCTGCTCGGCGTCTGCCTGCTGATCGGTCTCGTCGCCGCGCTGCTCACGTGCAGGTACGCGGCTCCGGCGCAGCCGCGAACATCCCTCCAGGCGATCGTGCCCACGTCGGGGGCGACGCTCGACACGAGCCGCCCGTCGATCCTGAACCACGTTCCCGACGTCCGGGTCCCCTTGTGGTGACTCGGTGAAACGGTGTCCAAGACATGGGCCAACAACCCCGCCCGCTTGATCCCTCCGGCTCCCCGAAGGCGCTCTTCGGCTTCCACGTGCGCCGCCTGCGCGAGATCAGCCGGCTGTCCCAGGCTCAGCTGGGGGCGAAGCTGCACGTCGCCGGCGAGACGGTCGGCACCTGGGAGAAGGGCCGCTCGCTGCCGGACGCGAAGGTGGCGCAGCAGCTTGACACGCAGCTGGACGGGCACGGCCTGCTCCTGGCGGCGTGGAGCCTGGCCGCCTCGCACCATGGTGCGAGACAGAAGAAGCAGGACCCTCTGACGTCCCCGGACATCGGCGAGCCGTCGCCCTGGGGCGAGGACTATCCGTACGGAGGACCCTTCGACGACGCGGCCCGGGAGGCGCTGCGGCTGAGCGACTGGGCGGAGAGCCTGGACACCGGGAACGCGGCGATCGAGGAACTGCGCATCAGAACCCGTCAGCTCGCGCACGCCTGCCTGTGCCGGTCACCGATCTCAGCATTCGCAGACGCCCGCGCGCTCGGCAGGGAGTTGTTCGCGTTGGTGCGCGCGCATCGGGAGCCCTCGCAGGCCAGGCGTCTCTACCGGCTGATCGGCGCGATGTGCGTGATCCAGGCGTGGCTGGCCGGCGACCTCGACGCGCCGGATGTCGCCGAGCTCTACATTCACAGCGCCACGGCGTTCGCCGCACACGCCGGCGACCCGGAACTGGACGCCTGGATCGCGAGCGCGCGATGCAAGGCGGCGTACCACTCCGGCGACTATGCCGGGGCCGCTCGCTGCGCGCGCGGCGTGCCGGTCTGCGCCGCGTCCGGAACGGCCGCCGTCATGCTCGCGTGTCAGGAAGCTGACGCATGGGCGCGGCTCGGCGTGGCGCGAGCCGCCCGGGACGCGCTGCGCCGCGCGAGCCTGCTGTCCGAGCGGGTCACCGGCGCGGACGCGATCGGCGGCCTGCTCGGCTGCCCGCAGGTCCGGCGCGCGAACTATGCGGCGCAGATCTGTCTGCGCCTCGGCGACCTGGACGCGGCGCTGCGGGAAATCCAGTGCGCGCTGCGCGCCGCCCGGCACGAACCGGCCGCCGGAGCGTGCGTGATCTCCCACGCGCGGTTGACCCACGTGCTGATCTGCCTTCAGCAGCGTGACCTCGACCGCGCCGGGCTGGCGGCCGGGCCGCTGCTGTCGCTGCCGCCCGACCAGCGGATGGCGACGCTGATCGCGCGTGTACGGACGCTGCTCGACGTGCTGGACGGGCCCGCGTTCCGCGCTGATGCGAGGGCCGCGTCGCTGCGCGAGGCCTTCGCCGGGTTCTGCGACCCGGCTCCCGGTTGCGTGTCGGCCGCGCTGCCGCAACAGGCCGCGGCCACGTCCGCCTCCTGAGCGCGGCCGCCGCTGGGAATCCGGTTCGTTCACGGCTCCTGCGAGTGCCGCTGCACGATTGCGCGGATCGGCTGGTGGCGCGCTCGGTTCAGGCGGATCGCCGCGATGAGCGTGCGCCCCGGCGATCCGGGCACTCCGCCCAGGTAGAGCCGGGATGACAGGAACCTGATCTCGTCGAGGTCGGGCGGGATCGCGTCGGCGTCTGCCTCCGTGTAGATACGCGCGTCTTTCGCGCAGATCGACAGTTCGTGCCGGCGCAGCCTTACCGAGAGGGTCAGCGGAGGAACGCCGTTGGTCACCAGGTCCAGGGCGATGCCGCCGCCGACCGCGTGGACGGCGGCGTGCGTGTTCGCCGACAGGGGGACCAGCCTGCGCGCGGCCGCGCAGATCCAGTCGGCCGCGGCGTCGACGGACGTGTCGGGCGGCAGTGTCATGCGCTGCTCGACCGCGGGGCCGCAATCCATCTTCATACCGTCGTTTGCCTTCTATGTCGTCGGTGCCGGCGGGAATCCTCCGTGGCAAGGCACCGGCAAGCCGGGCCGCGCGGGGGGTCGCTCGCGTCGGGCTCGGCACCGTGGCGCGGATTTCATACTTCCGGTCTACCGCAAGCGGTAATGCCCAGATAGCCGGAGGGCGAATGAGATGGTCGATATTCTCTACAGCACGCGGCGAGCGGCGAGCGGCGGCGTTACCTGCGCTTTCAGATTTCCAGCTCGTCCGAGATCGCGCGCAGCTGATGATGCGCCAGGGCGAGGTTCGCCCGGCTGCGGTCGAGCACGAGGTAGACCAGCAGCCCCGCCCCGGTGCGATCCGGCAGCGGGTGCAGCAGGTGATATTGCTGGCCCAGCAGGATCATGATGTCCTCGACGACGTCGTGCACGCCCAGGATCTCCATGGCGCGCAGCTTGGCGCGCAGCACTTCGGTGCCTGCCGCGGCCACGATGGACGGGTCGACGCTGGGCAGCGCGCTGGCTGATCCCAGCGCCATGCAACTGGTGCAGTCGACGATCGCGACGCAGATCGCGCCGTCGATTCCCATCGCCGCCTTCAGTGACGTGTCGAGGTCGATAGTCAGCATCGGTACTTTCACCGTCTCGTTTCTCACGGTCGTGTTGAGCGTCGGGCCGTCAGCGGGCGCGGATCCGACGACTTCGGGTGTGTCTATTGACCACCTACGGCCCGTCGCCGGGAAGCTCTCCGATGCGAACAGTCGGCACTGTTGGCATGAGCGCGCGGCCGCCCGGTTTGGCGCTGATCCGACCTCGCATACAGTGCGGGGCGCGCGGTGCGGCCGGCGGCAGCCGAAATTTAAGGCCCTGATGAACTGGGCCGAGTTCGAGTAGCAGCGTCGGACGCGAGGCAGCGGCGTCCGGCGTGTGTGCCGCCGCCGGCGGCGACGCCACCATCGATCGAGGAAGACCGGTTCACGCCATGTCATCTCACAAACGCAGGCGTCGATGTTCAGCGAGGCGCGCGGTGCTCGCTCTGGCGACCACGGCGATCGGTTCGAGCACCGGGTTCACCGGGTTCACCGGATTCGCCGGCGTCGCACTGGCCGCCGGGCCGCAGCCGGGAGCGGGCGGGGCCGCGAACGAGGCGGCCGTCCGGCAGCAGGTCGCGGCGCTCTATCAGCAGGCCGAGCGGGACACGGAGGCGTTCGACGGCGCCGCCGAGCGCATCGCGCACATCCAGGTCTCGCTGGCGGACATCACCGCGCGGGAGGCGCGGTTGCGCGACCGGCTCGCCGAGGTGCGCGGCGACGTGGGGCGCTCGGCCGCGACCGAATACCGCGATCTGGGCTTGAGCCCCACGCTCGCGCTGCTGTTCAGTGCGCGTCCTGAGACCTACCTCGACCAGGCGACCGCGGCGACGCGGTTGGGCGACATCCAGCAGGAGCGCCTCGATTCGGTGCTGGCCGAACAGGATCTGATGCGGCGGCTGGAACGTGCGATGAACCAGTCGTTGTCTGATCTGCGCGGCGAACAGGCCGAGCTTTCGGCCGGCAGCGCGCGGATCCGGGCGCAGTTGTCGGCGGCGCGGCAGGAGCTTGATTCCCTCGACGCCGCGCAGCGTCAGCGGGTCGAGTACAGCCTCCAGGTCTCGGCCGGTCCTGGTGCGGGCCTCGCCGCCGGGCCGAGTCTCGCGACGCTGCTGCGGGCGATGGGTGCGCAGTCGGCCGACTCCAGCCGCGCCGCGCGCGCCGTCGCCACGGCCTACGCTCAGCTCGGAAAGCCTTACCTGTGGGGCGCGATCGGCCCGAACGAGTTCGACTGCTCGGGCTTGACCCGTTTCGCGTGGGCCGCCGCGGGCGTCTGGCTGCCGCGCACCTCGCAGGAGCAGGCCGCGGCCGCCCCGGCGGTGCCCGTCTCGCTGATCAGGGCCGGCGACCTCGTCGTCTACTTCTCCGACAGGACCCACGTGGGCGTCTACGTCGGCCTGGGGCTGGTCATCCACGCGCCGCACTCCGGCACCGTGGTCCAGTTCACCCCGCTCCGATCCATGCCCATCGCGGTCGTGGTCAGACCTTCCTGACCGGACCGCTCCCGTGCGGGTTCCGGCACCCCGGAGCCTTGCGGGCAAACGGCTCTCAGAGCTTTTGCATTATTCCGCAAATGCCTGGCCGTCGCGGCGCTCACGAGCGATCGTTTCCGTGTGGGGCAGGCGAGCTCGCGCACAAGCGGCGACCATATCGGTTTGGTACTGCGACGCCGGGCCGAACGCCTGCCCCGGAGCGAACCAGGAAACAGATTGCGCTCACTGCGCCACAGTGGCGGGCTCGAAGTGAGCGATCGGGGAGGAACATTTCAATGCGATTCACCAGAACCAGGCGCGTCGTCGCCGTCGCCGCCGCAGCGGGTGCGATCGGCGTGGGCTTCGCGGCCTCGGCCCAGGCCGCCGAGGGCACCTGGACCGTGACCAACACCCGCGGCTGCGTCGCGCTGGAGAAGATCGAGCTCATCGGCGGGCACGACTACATGGCCGAAGACCCGATCGCCGATGACGGCAGCTGCGCGTACGGCATCTGGAACAACAACACCGGCGAGTGGGCGGCCTCCAACTTCCCGACCACCAGCCCGTCCCAGTCGCAGTGGGTCTGGGATGGTCCGGGGGAGAGCCTGACGGTCTGCGTGTATGCGACTTACACCGGGTACTGGGTGTGCGGCCCGTCCAACTGACCGAAGCACGGAAACAGCTGTTCAGCGCGAAACGGTGGGAGCGGGTCCGCACGGGCCCGCTCCCGCCGCCGATCTGTTCGCTCCCGGCCGCCGGACATCGAGGCTTGCCTGACGAGCCGGGCCGATACGCGCCCGAGGACTCCTGTCGAGATCGCCTCTCACGTGGCTCCGTCCTGCGGGCCACCCCCGACCTGCGCGACGAGCAGCTTCCCGTCGCGCAGGTCGAGCACCTCGTCGGCCAGATCCGTCAGTTGCCGGTCGTGCGTCGCGACCAGCGCGGTGAGGTGCTCGCCGTCGACGATCCCGCGCAGCCGGCGCATCACCTGCAGCGCGGTCTCGGCATCGAGATGGCCGGTCGGCTCGTCCGCGATGAGCAGGCGCGGGCGCTGTACCAGCGCGCGGGCGATCGCGACCCGTTGCTGTTGGCCGCCGGACAGCTCCGCCGGGCGGTGCGCGGCGTGCCCGGCCAAGCCGACCAGCTCCAGTGCCCGCTGCACGCGCTGGTCCCGCTCGGCCGGGTCCGTGTTCGTGATGCGCAGCGGCACGCCGACGTTCTCGGCGGCGCTGAGAAACGGGATCAGCCCGAAGGACTGGAAGACGAAGCCGACCGTGTCGCGGCGCATCAGCACCCGTTCACGCTCGCTCAGGCCGGCCAGGTCGCGCCCGGCCACCCGCACCGTCCCGCCCGTCGCCAGATCGAGCCCGCCGATGATGTTGAGCAGGGTGGTCTTGCCGGAACCGGAACGGCCGCGCACGACGATCAGCTTCGCGCCGCGCAGAGTCATGTCGACCCCGCGCAGCGCGTGCACGGCGGTGCGCCCATTGCCGTAGACGCGGGTGACCGCGCGCAGTTCGACGACCGGGGTTTCGACCGGCGCGGTCCCGACTGGCGGGGTCGCGCCGGCCGGTCCCGGTGCGAGGGGCGCGGTCCGGCCGGCGGCTGGTTCAGGCATGCTCGTCCTCGTTTCCCCGATCCGCTCGCCGCGACGGGCCGCGGGACGTCGGCTCGTGCTGATCCGGCCAGACGCCCACGTGACCGGGCTCGCGGGTGAGCCGGACGCGGTCGCGGATGCCGTACGACTCGGTGAACTCGCGCGGCAGTTGCAGCCGCCCGACCCGGTCCACCATCGCGTATTCGACGGCATATCCGCCCAAGCGTTCAGCCTCGTGCTCGGACCCGTCCCCGGCCGTCTGGCCGGCCGCCGGCGCCTCGCCGCCACGGCGCAAGGTCTCGGTCGAGGTGCGGCCGTCGCGGATGGCCACGGTGCGGCGCACCTGCCCGGCGATCGACGTGTCGTGCGTGACGATCAGCACCGTGACGCCGTGGTCGCGGTTCGCCGTGCGCAGACCCTCGAACACCGTCTCGGCGGACTCGCAGTCCAGCTCGCCGGTCGGCTCGTCGGCCAGCAGCACCCGCGGGGTGTTGGCCAGCGCGGTGGCGATCGCGGTGCGTTGCTGCTCTCCTCCGGACATCCGCGCCGGCACGCGGTCGCGGCAGTGCGCCACGCCGAGCGAGTCGAGCAGTGCCAGGGCTCGCTCGCGCCGCGCGGTGCGCGGCGCGCGGTTCAGCCGCATCGGCAGCGCGACGTTCTGCGCCGCGGTCAGATGCGGCAGCAGGTTGCCGGCGGGGTTCTGCCAGACGAAACCGACGCTCGAGCGGCGGTAATGCAGCCGGCCGCGGTAGTCGAGACCGGCGAGTTCGTGCCCTGCCACGCGCACCGAGCCGGCGGTCGGGGTGTCCAGCCCGGCGAGGATCGCCAGCAGCGTGGACTTTCCGCTGCCGGAGGCGCCGACCAGCGCGGTCAGCTCCCCGGCGGCCACCCGCAGGTCAAGGCCCTGCAACGCCTGGACTTCCAGCGCGTCGGTCTTGTAGATGCGCACCAGTTGCTCGCAGACGATCGCCTGTTCGGCCTCTCGCGGCGCGGCCGGCCCCGCGCCGCCGGCCACCGGGCCCACCGGGCCCGCCGGGCCCGCCGAATCCCGGTCGGCGTCGCCGCGCGCGGCGTCCCGCCGGATCTCGTTCTTCCGCTCCGCGGCGCTCATCGCGCTCCTCTCCTCCAGGTGCCGACCGCGCTCGCGGCGGCGGCCGGCAGCGCGACGGCGAGTGCGGGCAGCGCCAGCGACCAGGGCGAGGCCGGGATCGCGCCGACGCCGAGCGCCGGCGCGACCAGCCGCAGCAGCGGCGCGGTCACCAGCGCGCCGGTCAACGCCCCGGCCAGCGCGGGCGGGACGTTCTCCGCGGCGGCGACGGCACGGGCCTGGCCGGTGGTCAGCCCCATGGTGGCCAGCCGCGCGTCGGAGTCCCGGCGCGCTGCCGCCCCGAGGCGCACCGCCAGCGCGGCCGCGACGGCAGCCGCCACGATCGCCGACACGGCGACCAACTCCAGCGGACCGGCCAGCGTGCGCTGCACGGACGTGGGGTCCGCGTGGCCGCCGAGCCGTGAGAGCGCGACGGCCAGGTCCGCGGTGCAGGCGGCCGTGGTGAGCACGAAGGTCGCGGCCTGGCCGAGACCCGGTTCCTGCGCCGCGCGGGCGACCCCGAGCAGCGCGACGATACCGCGCTGGCGCAGCGCCCGGCGGCGCAGCGCGCGCAGAACCGGCGGCAGCGCGTTGACGGTCACGAGCGCGCCCAGGGTGGCGGCGAGAACCGGGGCCGCGGCCGCGTACGGATCGAGCGAGCCGCCGTCCGGCGTGAGCCCCTGCCCGCCGACGAGTGAGAGCCCTGCGGCGCATGCGGCGGCCAGGGCACCGTGCACGATGAGCCGCCGGTGCCGCGCGAAGCGCGCCGAACCGCGCGGATTGAGCTGCGGCCGGGCGCTTCTGTGCGGCCGATGGATCAGCGCGGTGCAAAGGACGGGGGACAAGGTCGCGCACAGTCCGGCCGCGACGGCCGCGGTGTAGGCCCACGAGGGGCATTTCCCGGGAACGGCGAACCCGGCCGCGAACGCCGCGGCCGCCGCGGGCAGCACCGTCACGCCGCTTTCGCCCAGCGCCGCAAGCACCAGGTGCCGGGTGGCGGCGCCGCGCGCGCGCAGGACCGCAGCCTCACCGCGCCGCCGGTCGACGGCCGCGAACGCCAGCAGCGCCCCGGCGATCGCGGCGATCAGCGCCAGGCCGCACAAGGGCATCGCCTGCTCCAGCGTCGCGGTCTGCTGCGCCGCGGCGAAGGCACGCAGGATCGGGGTCAGTTCGGCGTCGAAGACCACCGGGATCGAGCCGGCCGGATCGAAGTCGAGCCTTGATTCGACGGCCGGCAGGGCGTCGAGCCGGTCGGCCAGCGACCCGGCCCCGTCCGCGTCGAGCCCGGACAGGTCGAGCGGGAAGTCGAAGCTGAGCCGGTAACCGGTGATTCCCGAAAGGTAGTGCGAGCCGGGCGGCGGGGTCGTCAACGCCTGGGCCTGCGCGGGACCGATGAGGGCGGCGGTGGCCCAGTACTGGTCTCCGGACGCGTCCGCCTCCAGCTGCGGACCGGCCAGCGTGCCGTCGGAAGCCCAGAACGCGGAGCCGGGGTCGCGCGCGGTCACCAGTCCGACGACCACGAGTCGCACGGTGCCGCCCTGGCCCGGTGACAGCACGGTGAGCGTGGAGCCGAGGCCCAGCCCCAGCCGCTTGGCGGTCGCGACGCTCAGATCCGTCTCAAGAACGGCGTCTGCGCGCTGCCGCGCGGTGGTGGGCCGGCGCCCGGCGACCAGGCGGCTGTGGTCCGCGTAGGTGTCGCGGTAGACCAGCCGCATCCGGGCGGGGACGGCGGCGACCTTGGCGGCGCCCGGCGGTGCTTCGATGGGCTGCTCGGGGAGTTGAAGCGTGGTCCACGGTTCCGTGGCGGCGCCGGCCGGCGCAGCGATCGAAGACGCACCGTCCGAGGCGGCGCCATTCGACGGGGGCGCGGCGGGCACCGGCAGTCCGGCCTCGGCCAGCGCCTGCCGGATGCGTTCGCTCGCGCCCGTGGCGGCCGATAACTCAACGCCTTGCGACTCAAGGAAGGTCATCCAGTCGGCGTCCGCGTGGATCACGCCCGCGGTGGGTGGCGCGTCGGCGATCATCATGTGCAAAGCGCTGGTCCGGGCGGCGAAGTCGATGCGGGCCAGCGCCGTGATCGCCAGGCACACCAAGGCGGTCAGCACGGCGAGACCGGCGAGCGCGGGTCGGCGCCAGGCGACGGCCGCCGCGTACCGCGCGTCGCGCAGCGCCCGCCCCGCGTTCACGCCGGCCTCCGCCCGCGGCGGCGCGGTCCGCCGCGCGGCGGTTCGACCGCGGTGGCGACGCCGATCGCCAGCAGCACGGCGACCGCCAGCGCGCTCCAGCCGGGCCGGGTGGTGAACAGCGCCGGCGGCAGCGGCGCGGTGCCGGCGGGATCGAGCACGAACACGGGCACCAGGCGCCGCGCGACGAGCAGTCCGAGCCCCCAGCCCACCAGGGCGGCCGGCAGGACGATCGCCGTGTTGCGCAGCACCCGGATCGCGGTGCGCTGCCCGCGCCGGGCGCCCAGCGCGGCCAGGATCCGCTCATGCCCGGCCTGCCGGCGCCCGGTCGCGGCCAGGCCCGCGGCCAGCGAGAGCGCCGCGAGCACGATCAGGTCCGCCGCGCCGAACGTCAGCACGCGCGGGGCGATTCCGGAGAGCGGGTCGCGCGCCAGCGAGCGGGCCATGGCGGCGGCGGTGGCCGTCGAGTCCCCGACGGGCAGGCCGGTCGGCGCCGCCGCGTCGACCGTGCGCAGCCACCACTCGGTGGGCGGCCACAGCGTGTCGCCCTGAGCCACGACGCGCGCGGCGAGCGCGGGCAGATTGACGACGGCTCCGCCGGCGCCCGTTGCCGGCAGGGTCGGGAACGCGTCGACGGCGGCCGCGATGCGGGCCGGGATCACGGCTCCGTCCGCGCTGATCGACACCGTCGCGCCGACGGAACGCCCGGTCGAGTGCAGGTAGGCGGCCGTCACCAGCATGGGCAGCGGGGCTTCGCTGGTCGCCGCGTTCAGCGCCACGCCGCCGTCGATGGCGGTGCAGGGCCCGGCGGGGTCGAAATCCAGTCCGGCGCCGGTGGAGAAGTCCATCGTCCATCCGCCGCCCGCGGCGGCCCGGGTGCCGATGACCTGCGCCGCCGCGTTCTCCTCGGGCGGGGAGGTGCCGGGCGGGGAGCCGGGCGAGGAGTCTGGCGGCGGACACGGCATGCCGCCGCCCCAACTGCTGCTCGCCTTCCAGGCCGAAAGCGCGGCGCCGGAGGCGAAACCCGCCGCGGGACCGGGCGTCGCGGGCTGCGCGGCGAGGCTGAGCACGGTCAGCGCCACCGTGGCGGGTCGGGCCGCGGGCGCGGTGAACTCGACGTCGAATCGCAGCAGCCTGAGCGGATAGTCGGGCGTGCCGTCCCGCGCGAGCGCGCCGACCAGGGTGTGCGCCTGGCCGTCCGCCTCCAGCCGTCCCAAGCGGACCTGGTAGACCAGGCCCGCGGCGTCCTGCACGGTCGCGGTGACCGCCATCGGGCCCAGGGCGGTTCCCGCGCCCGCGGAGAGGCGGGTGCCGAGCGCGAGACCGCTCGGCCGGCCCGGGATTTCCAGACCCGGCCGCGGGCCCGGGTCGAGCAGCCGCCACAGATCCGTGGCCTGATTCCGCGCCAGATCCGGGCGCAGCAGCACGGTTTCCGCGGCGGCGGAGGTGTCCAGGGCCAGCAGCGACTCGCCCTGCGTTTCGGGGATGCGGGCCACCGGGGTCGAAGCGAGCACTCCGTGCGCGTGTGAAATCGCGTCCGCCTGCCCGCCGGAGCGGCCCCACGCGGTGGTCACCACGACCTGCGCTCCGCTGCGGTACGCCGCCTGGTCGCGGGTCGATCGCCGCCAGCTGGCGTCCTGCGCGACGGCGAAGGTGGCCCCGGCCACTGCCGCGACCGTCACCACCACCGGCAGAAGGTAGCCCAGGGACGTGCGGCCCAGCTGCCAGAACGCGAAGGTGGCGAAGAACGTGCGGGCGCGCGCCGCGCCGCGCTCGGCCAGACGCGCCCCGGCCGCGACCAACCTGCCGGCGAGCCCCGCCCCGGCGGCCACCGCGAGCGCGGGAGCCGCCGCCACGATGAGGTCCGTGCCGAGCAGCCCGCTCGGACCGTGCCCGGTCAGCGGCGCGCCCGCGGCCTGCCACAGCGCCAGCGCCGCGAGCACTGCCAACACGACATCGGCGCCCAGACGCAGCCCGTACGCGAGCGACGCCTGCCGCCCCTGCGCGACCGCCACCTCGGCGGGCAGCTCTGGACGCAGAACACGAATACAGAGCACGGTCACCGCGAGAGCGGCCACGGCGCCGGCGGCGAACCACCCGGCCGGGGTCGTGGTCTGGGCGGTGGCGAAGCCGAGTGGCACGGCCGCGATCGCCGCGGCGCACAAGACCAGCAGCTCGGCCGCGTGCGCGGCGAGCACGTGCGGCCGCCCGGCGCCCCGCGCGCGCCGCAGCGCGTTCTGCCCGGCGCCGATGCCGGCCAGCAGACCGCAGGCCGCGAACAGTCCGGCGGCGGTGACCGCGCCGAGCAGCAGACCCGCCGCCAGCAGTTGGGCGCGTGCGGTTGTCACGCTCGCGTCCAGCGCGGACAGGTCCGGGGCCAGGGCTCCGGAGACCGCGTAGTACGGCGCCGAGTGGGTGCTGAGCAGTGTCGTCAGCGACGTGGCCTGTGCGGTGAGCCCGGTCAGGCCGGCGGAGGAGCCCGCTGCCGAGCGCGGCAGCACGAGCAGCGTCGAGGAGTCGACGTGCAGCGCCGCGGAGGCGAACGCGGACGGGTCCGCGACCCATGAGTCGTAGAGCGTGTACGGCCCGACGATCTGCACCCCGGACGTGTCCGTCTGGTCCCAAGTCCAGTAGCCGGCAGGGTTCTGCAGTCGGTGGAATGCGCCGACGATCAGCAGGCTGACGCGCGCGTGCGTCGCGGCGTCGGGGAGCGTCAGCCGCGAGCCGACGTGCAGCTTGAGCGCGGCGAGCGAACTGGACGGCGCCGCGACCGGGATCGGTGCGCCGGGCGCCGCCGCGTCCGGCCAGTGTCCGGCGTCCAGGGCGGCGTGCGCCCGCACGGACGGCGCGCAGTAGACCTTGACGAAGGAGTCGGTCCGCTGGCCCGGCAGCGCGGCGACCGACAGCGAATCAGAGGTCAGCATCGTGTTGACGGTGAAGTCGCGCGGGTCGGCGGCCGCCTTCAGCTGCGCGGGCAGCGCTCCGGCGGCGTCGTCGCAGTGCGCGGAGACAGGGGAGGCGTCGAGGGCGACGATCGCGGCGTCGGGCAGTGCGCGCAGGTCCTGCCGCGCGGCCTGCGGCAGGCTCACCTCCCACGCCACCGCGGCCCGCACCGCGAAGAAGGCCGCCGCGCACGTCAACGCGGCCGTCATCGCCAGGGCCGTGCGCCGCGCGGCGAGTCGCCGCAGGACGGCCATCGCCGTGAGCCGAGGTTCCGCCATGCCCTACCAGCCCCGTGTCTTCCCATCAACCCCGTGTCTGCTGTCGCCCCGTCTTCTGCCGTGCTCCGCAGATTGAGAACGCTCTGCGCCCGAGTGTGTCAGCCCACGATCCGGGCAGGCAACCGTATCCCGACCGATCCGCGACGCGTTATACGCCGCCGCGGCCTTCACGCTATATCGACCGATGAACGCGCCGGTCGACTCGTAGTCACGAGTCGGACACCGACGAGGACGTGGAATTCCGCGGGCGCACAGGCTCCGTGGTTGCGCGCGCAACCGGTCGCGGCGACATTTTTCCGCAACACCTATAACGCAGGTAAAGAATCCGTCCCGGTGTCAGATCCGCCCGGGGTGGCGGGTTGTGGCGAATGCGGGTTCTGACCATGGTGGTCCGCGAAACGGCTATGCTGCCTTTCGACTCGGCGCGTGCGGCGTTTCCCGGGTGATCCTCGGCTGCCGTGCGTTCCGCCTGCCCGAACACATGGCTGAATACCGATATTCCTGTCCGGCGACGCGTGTCAGGGTGCAGGCGCCGCCTGGTCCGCCGCCGGTGCGCGAGCCGCGGCCGCGCATACACGCAACCAAGACGACTTGAGGATGCCGATGGCACGTGCGCGCTCATCACCCGCCGACTCCGGGCCCCCCGCGGCCGCGGGGGTGCTCATACCTGCGGCCGCGACGGCCCTGTGCGTGGCCGTCGCGGTCGCCATATCCCCGTCCGCGGCCAGGCTTCCGGTCGCGTTGTGCGGCGTGGTGGCGACGATCGCCGTCGCGGCGGTGGCGGCCGAATCCGCCCGGCGCGGACGCCTGATCCGCGAGCTGCGCAGGCGCTACTCCCAGCACGACGCCGGCCTGCGCGCGCTGCTCGCGGATCAGGAGGCGATGAACGTCCGCCTCGCCGAGTCGGTGCTGCCCGCGGCGATCGACCGGCTGCGGCAGGGCGAGAGCGTCGACGAGGCGCTGCGCGCGCTCGGCTTCCGCGCGGGCGGCGTGCATTCAGCCCAGAGCGCGCACGCGTCGATGCTGCGCTCCGTGCTTTCGGCGGTCAAGGCCGAGGAGGACCTGCGCGACTCCGCGCAGCGCGCCTTCGTCAACATCGCCCGCCGCGTCCAGGCTATCGTGCACCAGCAGTTCCTCGACCTGCGCGAGATGGAGGAGCACCACGGCGCCGACCCGCGGGTGTTCGGCGACCTGCTGCACCTCGACCATGCCACGGCCCTGATCGGACGGCTCGCCGACAGCATCGCGGTGCTCGGCGGCTCGCGGCCGGGCCGGCAGTGGCAGCAGAACGTGCCGCTGTTCAGCGTGCTGCGCGGCGCGATGTCCCGGATCACCGACTATCAGCGGGTCGAGCTGCACTCGGTGCTGGAGGTCGCGGTGGTCGGGCCGGCCGTGGAGCCGCTGATCCACGCGCTGGCGGAACTGCTGGACAACGCGACCCGTTACTCGCCGCCGCACACCCGGGTCCACCTGACCGCGATCGAGGTGCAGTCCGGCGTCGCCGTCGAGATCGAGGACGGAGGGGTCGGGCTGAGCGACGAGGCGCGGGTGCGCGCCGAGCGGGTGCTCTCGCACGTCTCCTCGGGGCTCGACCTGACCGACCTGGGCGAGACGCCGCGGCTCGGGCTCTCCGTGGTCGGCCGCCTCGCGCAGGCCAACGGCTTCCAGGTCTCGCTGCGTCCCTCCGCGTACGCGGGCGTGCGCGCCGTGCTGGTCATCCCGCGCGATCTGGTCACCACGGTCCCGGCGCCCACGATGTCGATCCCCGGCGCCGGCGTGGTGTCGGCCGGGCTGAATCCGCAACTGGTCAAGCCGGTGCGCACCCAGTACCCCGAGCAGTCGGCGTACGAGGTCAACGGCAACGGCCTGCCGCAGCGGCACCGGCGCACCCCGCCCGCGCCGTTCGTCAACGGCTCCGCCGCCCGCGCCACCGCGCCGCCGGCCCCGAC
>NZ_JAGSXH010000008.1 GCF_018283645.1 Actinocrinis puniceicyclus
GCTTCATTTCTCCTGCTGTTGTGGGGGGTGGGGTGGGTTTGTTGTCTCGGTGACGGTGGGTGTCCTGCTTGTCATACCGGATGTGCCGGGTGTCTTGGTCTCGTTGTGGGGCTGGGTTCTGGTGTGTGTGGGTGGTGGGTGTGGGGCGTTCGGGTCCGTGGGGTGTTTGTGAACTGGATAGTGGATGCGAGCATCTAGATCTCGATGATCGCGTGCCCTGTGGGGTGCGTGGTCTGGTCTTTATTTTTTTGGGTCTGGTTTCTGTTGTGTTTTTTGACGCCGAGCGTGGTAAGTGATTTAGGGCGCACGGTGGATGCCTTGGTACCAGGAGCCGATGAAGGACGTGGGAGGCCGCGATAGGCCCCGGGGAGCTGTCAACCGAGCTGTGATCCGGGGGTGTCCGAATGGGGGAACCCGGCGCCCGTGATGGGGCGTCACCTACTCCTGAATGTATAGGGAGTGTGGAGGGAACCCGGGGAAGTGAAACATCTCAGTACCCGGTGGAAGAGAAAACAAGAGTGATTCCGTGAGTAGTGGCGAGCGAAAGCGGATTTAGCCTAAACCTTGTGCGTGTGATACCCGGCGGGGGTTGCGCATGGGGGGTTGTGGGACCCTTCTGCATGGTCCGCCGATCGTGTGGGGAGTGAGAAACCGTGGGTGTGGTGGAACGGCATGCGAGTGGCCGGCCGGAGTGGGTGAGAGCCCCGTACACGTCATGTCTGCGGCTCCCGAGGGTGTTCCCGAGTAGCGCGGGGCCCGTGAAATCCCGTGTGAATCTGCCAGGACCGCCTGGTAAGGCTGAATACTTCCTGGTGACCGATAGTGCACGAGTACCGTGAGGGAAGGGTGAAAAGTACCCCGGGAGGGGAGTGAAAGAGTTCCTGAAACCGTGTGCCTGCAAGCCGTCGGAGCGTCGTGCCGCCTGTTGGGGTGGTGCCGTGACGGCGTGCCTTTTGAAGAATGAGCCTGCGAGTCAGTGGCGTGTGGCGAGGTTAACCCGTGTGGGGTAGCCGTAGCGAAAGCGAGTCCGATAAGGGCGGTTGAGTCGCGCGTTCTGGACCCGAAGCGGGGTGATCTAGCCATGGGCAGGGTGAAGCGCCGGTAAGACGGTGTGGAGGCCCGAACCCACCGGGGTTGAAAACCCGGGGGATGACCTGTGGTTAGGGGTGAAAGGCCAATCAAACTCCGTGATAGCTGGTTCTCCCCGAAATGCATTTAGGTGCAGCGTTGCGTGTGCGTGCCGGAGGTAGGGCTCTGGATGGCTGATGGGCCCGACAAGGTTACTGACGTCAGCCAAACTTCGAATGCCGGTACGTTGAGCGTGGCAGTGAGACTGCGGGGGATAAGCTCCGTGGTCGAGAGGGAAACAGCCCAGAGCATCGGCTAAGGCCCCTAAGCGCGCGCTAAGTGGGAAAGGATGTGGGACCGCGGTGACAACCAGGAGGTTGGCTTAGAAGCAGCCATCCTTGAAAGAGTGCGTAATAGCTCACTGGTCAAGTGGTTTCGCGCCGATAATGTAGCGGGGCTCAAGTGCGCCGCCGAAGCCGTGTCTACGCCCGTGATGCCTTCGCCTCGTGCAAGCGGGGTGCAGGGCGGGTGTGGGGTAGGGGAGCGTGCCTCGTCCGGTGAAGCGTCCCTGTGAGGGAGGCGTGGAGGGCGGGGCAGTGAGAATGCAGGCATGAGTAGCGATATCCGCAGTGGGAATCTGCGGCGCCGGTAGACCAAGGGTTCCTGGGCCAGGTTGTTCCGCCCAGGGTGAGTCGGGTCCTAAGGCGAGGCCGACAGGCGTAGTCGATGGGCAACGGGTTGATATTCCCGTACCCGACGTGGACCGCAAGGGCCGAGGCGGCTGAGACTAAGCCCGCTTCTCCCCTCGCAGGCTTTCGGGTCTGTGGGGTGTGGGGGGCCGGTGGCCTAAGGCCGTAGTAGGTGAGTGATGGGGTGACGCAGGAAGGTAGGCGGTCCCGGGCGGTGGTTGTCCCGGGCCAAGCACGTGGGCCGGTCGGCAGGCAAATCCGTCGATCATGTGGCTGAGGTGTGATGGGGAGCCCGTAGGGGCGAAGTCGCTGTGCCTAGGCTGTCGAGAAAAGCCTCTAGCGAGGGACGCGTCGGCCCGTACCCTAAACCGACACAGGTGGTCTGGTAGAGAATACCGAGGCGTTCGGGTGAACTGTGGTCAAGGAACTCGGCAAAATGCCCCCGTAACTTCGGGAGAAGGGGGGCCCCTTATCGTGGTGGACCTAGCGTCCGGAGCGGTGGGGGGTCGCAGAGGCCAGCGGGAAGCGACTGTTTACTAAAAACACAGGTCCGTGCGAAGCTGTAAGGCGATGTATACGGACTGACGCCTGCCCGGTGCTGGAACGTTAAGGGGACCTGTCAGCCTCACGGTGAAGCGGTGAACTTAAGCGCCAGTAAACGGCGGTGGTAACTATAACCATCCTAAGGTAGCGAAATTCCTTGTCGGGTAAGTTCCGACCTGCACGAATGGCGTAACGACTTCCCGGCTGTCTCGACCACAGGCCCGGTGAAATTGCACTACGAGTAAAGATGCTCGTTTCGCGCAGCAGGACGGAAAGACCCCAGGACCTTCACTATAGCTTGGTATTGGTGTTCGTGTCGGTTTGTGTAGGATAGGTGGGAGACTGTGAAGCGCGGCCGCCAGGTCGTGTGGAGTCGTTGTTGAAATACCACTCTGGTCGGCATGGGTGCCTGAACCCGGGTCCGTGATCCGGATCGGGGACAGTGCCTGGTGGGTAGTTTAACTGGGGCGGTTGCCTCCTAAAGGGTAACGGAGGCGCCCAAAGGTTCCCTCAGCCTGGTTGGCAATCAGGTGTCGAGTGCAAGTGCACAAGGGGGCTTGACTGTGAGACTGACGGGTCGAGCAGGAGCGAAAGCTGGGACTAGTGATCCGGCCATGGCGTGTGGAAGCGTGGTCGCTCAACGGATAAAAGGTACCCTGGGGATAACAGGCTGATCTTCCCCAAGAGTCCATATCGACGGGATGGTTTGGCACCTCGATGTCGGCTCGTCGCATCCTGGGGCTGGAGTAGGTCCCAAGGGTTGGGCTGTTCGCCCATTAAAGCGGTACGCGAGCTGGGTTTAGAACGTCGTGAGACAGTTCGGTCCCTATCCGCTGCGCGCGTTGGAGACTTGAGAAGGGCTGTCCCTAGTACGAGAGGACCGGGATGGACGGACCTCTGGTGTGCCAGTTGTCCCGCCAGGGGCACGGCTGGTTGGCTACGTTCGGGATGGATAACCGCTGAAAGCATCTAAGCGGGAAGCCGGCTTCGAGATGAGGTCTCCCTCCAACTTCGATTGGTTAAGGCCCCCTGTAGACCACGGGGTTGATAGGCCCGGCATGTACGCCCTGTGAGGGGTTGAGTGGACGGGTACTAATAGGCCGAGGGCTTACCACACCCCCCAGGGGGGTGCTCGGTGGCCAGTGCACGACAGACGCATCCACTATCCGGTTCACAGACCCCCAACCACACCCCCCGCACGCGGGGGGTGACCGGAACGGGAGGTCTGAGCATGTTGCGGCGGTCATAGCGGCGGGGAAACGCCCGGATCCCTTTCCGAACCCGGAAGCTAAGCCCGCCAGCGCCGAGGGTACTGCCGGGGCGACCCGGCGGGAGAGCAGGACACCGCCGCACAACCAGTACAGTCCGGCCCTGCCCGGGACCACACAGGTCCCCGGGCAGGGCCGCACCGCGTTCACGACCACCACCACCGCTACCACCACCGCTACCGCCCCACCGCCCACACCACTACGGCCGCTACCGCCCAGCGAAACACAGCGGCACAGCCGACCACACATGCCAGCCCGGCTCGGCGCAGGCCGCTCACAGCCCGCGACGCCGAAGCCGGGATTATCCACAGAGCGCAGGAAATCGGTGTTGTCCGCGAACTGATCGACAGCACCGACCGGTGGCAGGGCACGGACCACCGGATCCACGATGCGCCGCGCCAAGGTGTCCGTGAATCGGTCGGCGTGCGGCCGGTCGACGGATTTCCCGAGCCGGCCCGGACTACAACCGGCCGGCGGCCTTCAAGGCGAGATACCGATCCGCCAGCGCGGGAGCGAGCCGTTCGGGCACCGCGTCCACCACCTCGACGCCATGCCTGCCCAACAGCGCGGCGACCTGACGGCGCGTCGAGAGCGTGAGCTCGGCCGAAGCCGCCGCGAACACCGCGTCCGCGTCGCCGCGCGCCGAAGCCAGTTGCGCGACCCGCGGATCAGCCACCGAACCCACCAGCACCCTGTGTCGCCCCGTCAGCCGCCGCACCTGCGGCAGCAGCCCCTCGCCGATCGTGGCCGCGTCTATGCTGGTCAGCAACACCACCAGCGACGGCCTGCGAATCCGTTTGGTCAGGTGCGCGACCAGGGCCTCGGCATTGAGCTCGATCAGCGACGGTTCGAGCACCGCCATCGCGTCGCTGAACAGCGCCAACGTGCGGCCGGGCAGCGCGCCCGTGACCGACGCGCGCAGCCGCTGGTCATAGGCGAGCAGGTCCACCCGGTCGCCGGCCCGCGTCGCCAGCGCCGTCAGCAGCAGCGCGGCGTCGATCGCCGAGTCCAGGCGCGGCACATCGCCCACCCGGCCCGCCGAAGCCCGACTGGTGTCCAACACGATCACCACGTGCCGGTCCCGCTCCGGCCGCCAGGTGCGCACCACCACGTCGTTGCGGCGCGCGGTCGCCCGCCAGTCGATCGACCGCACATCATCGCCGACCACGTATTCACGCAGCGAATCGAACTCGCTGCCCTGCCCGCGTACCAGCACCGGAGTACGTCCGTCCGTCTCGTGCAACCGAGCCAGCCGCGACGGCAGATGCTTGCGACTCTCGAACGGCGGCAACACGCGCAGCCGCCACGGCACCACCCGCGAAATCTGCCGGCCCGCCAAACCGAGCGGTCCCAGCGACCGGACGGTGACCCGGTCCGGCGCCCGATCCCCGCGGCGCGTCGGCGTCAGCACCGATTCGACCCGCAGCGTGCCGTGCGCCGCGATGGACAGTTCGTGACGCGGCTCCCTGGCCGGAGACGCGACGTGCCGCGGCGCCGCCGTGCGCACGAGATTCCCCGCGCTCGGCGTCCAGGAGTCACGCAGAGTTCCCCGCAGCTGCCGATCGCCCGCGTTGACCACGTCGAGGCCGACCGTCGCGCTCTCCCCGAGCCGCACCGTGCTGTCGCCGCCGCGGACGAACGCCAGGTCCCGCACCGAGCCCGCACGCAGCGCGTCCACCGCGATCCCGCAGCCGAGCGCCCCCTCGAAAGCCGCGATCCCCAGCCAGCCGGGTAGGTGGAACACGCCGGACACCACGCCCACCAGCGCCGACCCGGCCGCGGCGAGTGCCCCGGCGCGGCCCGTGAGCACCAGGCTGCCGCGGCCGGCGTCGCCGACGTTATTACGGAGCGCGGAGGCTCGCATCGCTCGCCGCCCGCCGGCTAACGCGGAACGGCGACGGTGGCGAGCACACCATCGATGACCGCGTCCGTCGACACGCCCTCAAGCTCACTCTCCGGCCGCAGCCGTACCCGATGCCGCAGCACAGGGCGAGCAAGAGCCTTGACGTCATCAGGGCTCACATAGTCACGCCCGGACAGCCACGCCCAGGCGCGTGACGCGGCGAGCAGTGCGGTACCGCCGCGAGGCGACACGCCGACAGACAACGCGGGCGCGCTACGTGTAGCGCGCACGATATCCGCGATGTACCCGAGGACCTCCGGGGTCACGGTGACCTTGCGCACCGCGTCGCGCGCCGACTCGAGCTCGTCCCGTCCCGCGACGGGCCGGACCCCGGCGTCCGAGAGCCGCCGCGGATCGAATCCGTCCGCGTGCCGGCGCAGCACCGAGATCTCCTCGTCGCGGCTGGGCAACGGCAGGTTCAACTTCAGCAGGAACCGGTCCAGTTGCGCCTCGGGCAAGGGATACGTGCCCTCGAACTCCAGCGGGTTCTGCGTCGCGGCGACCACGAACGGGAACGGCAGACGGCGCGGGCTGCCGTCCACCGTCACCTGCCGCTCCTCCATGCTCTCCAGCAGCGCGGCCTGCGTCTTCGGCGGCGTGCGGTTGATCTCGTCGGCCAGCAGCAGGTTCGTGAACACCGGCCCTTCGCGGAAGGAGAACTCCGCGGTGCGCGCGTCGTACACCAGCGAACCGGTCACGTCGCCGGGCATCAGATCCGGCGTGAACTGCACCCGCTTGGTGTCCAGCGACAGCGCCGCGGCCAGGGACCGCACCAGCAGCGTCTTGGCGACACCCGGCACCCCCTCCAACAGCACGTGCCCCTCGCACAGCAGCGCGATCACCAGGCCGGTGACCGCCGCGTCCTGGCCCACGACGGCCTTCGCCACCTCGGCCCGCACCGCGCGCAGCGACTGCCGTGCCGCGTCGGCCGGGGAGAGCGCGGACGCTTGAGGGACCGGCATGGTGTTGTCCGTGGCGCCGTCGGCGCCGTCGGCTGCGCCGGAAAGGAAAGCGGTGTCGGACTCGGTCACGATGACCGGACCTCCTGTTCCAGTTGGTCGAGGTGGTCCGCGAGCAGGACCAGGTCGGCTTCGGACTGCGGGGCGTCGCCGGCGAGCAGCCGGGCGACCTCGTTCTCGGTGACGTCGAGCCGGGCGGCCACCGGCGCGACCAGCAGGGACGGATCGGCGTGCGCGCGCGCCGCGGGCACACCGAAATAACCCGCCAGCCGGCCCGCCGTCGCAGCGCGCAGTAGTTCCGCGGCGCGCCCGTGCGCGTTCGCGCGGCGATAAAGCCGCGCATGGCCTTCCACCGTCTCGGAGGCGCGCACCGCGACCGGCAACTGCTCGGTGACGACCGCGCCGAGCCGCCGCCCCCGCCAATAGGCCACCAGCAGCACCGATATCAGCAGTTGGAGCAGCACCCACCAGATCCAGCTCGGCATCAGATCGGTGACTGTAGGCCGCTGCGCACCAGTGCTGCCGCTTCCGCCGCCGCCCGCCGGAATCGTCGTGGTGCTGCCCGGCGCGGGAGTGTTCTGATCCTGGTCGCCGGTGCACAGCGCGCCGCCGCAGTTGCTCAGCGAGGGATCCTCCTCGAAGCTCGGGGCGTACCAGACCAGCTTGGGATGCGCGCCGAAGATCCGCAGCGCCAGTGCCGCGTCGCCGGCCGAGGCCAGTTCGTCGTTCTCGAAGAACGTGGCCGAGCCGAGAGCCACCACATCGTTCGCGCGGTTGCTGGAGTAGGCGAGCGTCGGGAAGCCGTTCACGAAATAGCAGCCTTCGACGGAACCCCCGGCCGCGTTCAGCGTGAACATCGCCGGCGAACCGGTCATCCGGATGCTTCCGGCCGCCACCGCGTCGGGTTGTTCACAGGCCGGGCGCGCGGAGCGGTCGGCACTGTCGGCGTATCCGTTGAAGTGGACACCGGGAACGAACGCGCTGAACACGGCCGGCTCGTTGTCGAGGATGACCACACGCCCGAACCCGGCTTCGGTCAACCGCGAGAGGACCTGGTCGTCCGGGTGCTCATACGCGTCGATGACCAGCGTGCTGCGGGAGCCCGCGTAACTCGCCGCTTCGAGGGGATCCGATACGGGGTAGTACTCGACGCCCTGCTCGCCGAGCAGGTTCAGCAACGCGGTGTCGGAGGTCGGTTCGAGCAGCGGTGAGCTGTCGGCCGATCCGTCTGTGTGAAGGCCCGCTGATACTTGCGCGTGCGCCGGCGCGGTGGCCGCGACCGCAGTGAAGAGCATCGCTGCCGCGGCAGTCGATGACAGGGCACGCCTCACCGCGCTTCTCACTGCATGCCGCCGGGCATGGTAGGCGCGATCGCGATCGGCAGTCGCAGCGTGTCCGGTTGCTGTGTGCGCACCAGTTCGTCAACCTCGCTGATCACCGCGTAAGCCTCGGGTGTGGCGACGTACTCACCGTATTCGACCTCGTCGAAAGCGCGAGCCGCCGCGGCCAGCGCTTCGGCGTGTGCGGACAGGAACACGCCCGCATCCCGCGCCGCCTCGTCCGCGGTGCGGTCCGCGCGTTCCGGCAGCAGGCCGCGCTCGTCCAGGGTCGCGATCACCGCGCGGAACCGTTCCCGCACCGCCGCGGCCCAGTCGCTCCCGGCCGCGGCCAGTTCCGCGTCGTGGCGATGCAACGCGGCCCCGGTCAACACCGTGCGAGCCTCCCGGCCCGAGCCCGCGGACTTGGCGCCCGCCTTCGTCTGCTTGATCTTCTTCTCGGTTCGCGGCTTGCCGAGCCGGCGCAGCACCAGAAGCACCACGACGACGAGGAGAATGGCCGCCAGGATGATCAGGATGACCGTCAGCGCGTGGCCCGGTGACGGCGGACGCGCCGAAGGCGGGGAAGGCTGCGGCACCGCCGTGGACGGTGACGGGCTCGGCGGCGGACTCGGCGACTGCGGGGCGCGGTGATACTGCGGCTTCGACAGCTCCTGGACAGCCCACTGCCGCGCCTGGTCGCTGCCGACCGTCACGGGCGTGTCGGCGTGCGGCATGTTCAGCGCCCCTTCCCGGCCGTGAGTGCGCGCGCGACCCGCGCCCACGCGATGCGGATGTCGAGGCCCTCGCGGCGGAAGCGGCGGTCCACGTACAACATGACCGCCGCGGCCGCGCGGAACGGAGCCGTGAGTACCTGCACCAGCGTGAGCGCGAGTACGTAACCGGCCAGCCACCAGTACGCGGTGCCCGGCACCGGGTCGCCATTGAGCAGGTCGCGCACCCCGAACGCGGAACCGATGTAGTACTGGCAGCTGATCAGCGGCAGCATCGTGACCGTGGCGATCAGCAAGGTCAGCGACGTCGCCCACAGCACCCGCCAGCGGCCGGCCGTCACCAGCCGGTGGGACCGGCGCAGCCCGCTGAGCCGCCGAGCGTCCTCCAGCGCGGCGGCCGGCGCCGCGACGGCCCAGTCGGCGGTGAGCACGGCGCACATCGGCCCGCAGAGGATGGTGATCCAGGCCATCGCCGCGCCGTGACCGCCCTGCGGATCGTCGACGACAAGGAGTGTGGCCAGCGCGTACAGGGCGACGAACACGGCGCGGGGGAATGCGGTGACCGCAGCCAGCGCGACGAGGCGTCCGAGGCGCTGTCGGGTCTCGCCCGTTCCAGCGCCGGCCGACGACGCTCCGTCCACGTAGCGCTTCACCGGCTCCGCGAAGAGGCCCGCCAGGATCGTGACGGCGAAACCCGAGCAGACGATCGGTAGTGCGGCGTGCACGACGAAGACGCCGAAGGTCCCCGCGCCCCGCGTCCGGCCGTACTCGACGAACGTGCTGCCGAGCTCGTCCGTGCTGATCACCGGATGCACCCTGGTCGCGGCCGCCACCGCCGAGTCGAACAGCCACGTCAGCATGAAGTCCACCAGCGCGGCCCCCACCACCAGCAGCGAGGTCCAGCCCAGCAGCGTCACGGGAACGGTCCGCACGGCGCCGACCGCGCCGTCGACCAGCTCGAGGATGCTCAGCGGCCGCAGCGGCACCGGCCGCGCGATCCGCTCGTCGGCCGCCGCCGGGCCGCGCCCGTCAGCGGCACGCAGCACTCTGGTCGCTTCGGGCGCGGGTGCGCCGGGAGAAGCCCAGGCCGTCGGCAGCTCCGGCATCCCCCACCTCGTCTTAGCCCCACGTGACCGCCCCGCGACGGAGCAGGGCCACATCCTAATGCCTCGGCAGCCGAGGTTTCGGTGCTTCGGCGGCAGGAAGTCGGAAGAGCTGAGCTGTGCGTTTCCGGGACCCGATCCTGCGAATGTTGCTATTCGGCGACTAAATGATGCGAAGATGAGCGGCATGAAGGGACGTGTGCTCATCGTCGATGACGACACCGCGCTGGCCGAGATGCTCGGGATCGTGCTGCGCGGCGAGGGCTTCGAAACCGCGACGGTGTCCGACGGCGACCGCGCGTTCGGTGCTTTTCGCGAGTTCAAGCCGGATCTGGTGCTGCTCGACCTGATGCTGCCGGGACGCGACGGCATCGACGTGTGCCGGCAGATCCGGTCCGAGTCCGGCGTCCCGATCGTCATGCTCACCGCCAAGAGCGACACCGTGGACGTCGTGGTCGGTCTCGAATCCGGCGCCGACGACTACGTGATCAAGCCGTTCAAGCCGAAGGAACTGGTGGCGCGGGTACGTGCCAGGCTGCGCCGCGCGGACGAGCCGAAGCCGGAGACGCTCAACATAGGCGACCTTTCCATCGACGTCGCCGGCCACTCGGTCAAGCGCGGCGGTGATTCCATCGCGCTGACCCCGCTGGAGTTCGACCTGCTGGTCGCCCTCGCCCGCAAGCCCTGGCAGGTCTTCACCCGGGAGGTCCTGCTGGAGCAGGTGTGGGGTTACCGGCATGCCGCGGACACCCGCCTGGTCAATGTGCACGTGCAGCGGCTGCGTTCGAAGATTGAACACGACCCGGAGAAACCCGAGATCGTGATCACCGTGCGCGGCGTGGGCTACAAGGCCGGCCCGGCCTGAGCGGACCGGCCCGGGAACCCGAGGCGTCCGATTTGCGTCGTCTTGACGCAGGGGTGGCCCCGGCCCGGTCGGCCTGCCCACCGGGCAACGGCGCGTCGCGGCCCGCTGTGCGCGGGCGCGGTCCTTACCGGACCGTGCACACCCGGACCGTGTACACCTCGGCTGAACAGCGGAACCAACGGTTGGAGCCATGGGCGCAGGCATGGGAGCCAGAACGCGGCGCGCGCTTCGCGCGTTCGGCCGCACCCTGCGTGACCTGCCCGCCCGCTGGCGCCGATCGCTCCAGTTCCGCGTCGTGTCCGTCACCATGGTGCTTTCCCTCGGCGTCGCGGTCGGCCTCGGCTACTTCATAGCCCAGCGGGTCGCCGACGGCATCCTCAGCACCCGGATCGACGCCGCGAAGGAGCAGGCCAACGCCGGTTTCCAGAGCGCGGTGCAGGACTTCAAGAGCCTCGACCCGAGCATCGACACCGGTGTGCTCGCGATGACCGTCTCGCGTTCGCTGTGCCGCAGCAGCACCCTGTTCCAGGTGGTCGTCATCCTGGAGAAGGACCAGGCCGCGATCTCGCCGGTCGCGTGCAACTCACTGGCGCCGTACAGCGTTCCCGGGGATCTGGAGAGCAAGGTCCACGGCGCCGCCTCCGGCCAGGCGTACTACGAGTTCGCCACCGTCGACTACGACAAGCCGCAGGGCAAGGTGGACGCCGTCGTCTACGGACAGCGCGTCGCGGCGAGCAACAGCGGCGTCGATCTGACCGCGGACATCTACTACTTCTTCCCGCTCAGCCAGGACGAACAGAACCTCCAACTGGTCGAGCTCTCCCTGGTGATCGCCGGTCTGATCCTGGTGCTCGCCCTGGTCGGCATCGCGTGGTTCGTCTCGCGCCAGGTCGTCAGCCCCGTGCGGATGGCCGCCGGGATCGCCGAGCGGCTGGCCGCCGGGCGCCTGGAGGAGCGGATGCGGGTGCGCGGCGAGGACGATCTGGCCTCGCTCGCGAACTCCTTCAACAAGATGGCCGCGAACCTGCAGAACCAGATCCGCCGGCTGGAGGAGCTCTCCCGGGTCCAGCGCCGCTTCGTCTCCGACGTCTCCCACGAACTGCGCACCCCGTTGACCACGGTGCGGATGGCCGCCGACCTCATCCATGAGGCGCGCGACGATTTCGACCCGGTGGTCTCCCGCTCCGCCGAACTGCTGCAGAACCAACTGGACCGCTTCGAGGAACTGCTCGCGGACCTGCTGGAGATCAGCCGCTTCGACGCCGGGGCCGCGATCCTCGACGCCGAGCCGGTCGACCTGCGCGCGCTGGTCCAACGGGTCGTGGACAGTTGCGCGCCGCTGGCGGAACGCAAGGGCAGCCCCGTCGTCGTGGAGGCGCCCGGCGAGCCGTGCGTCGCCGAGGTCGACGCGCGCCGGATCGACCGGGTGATGCGCAACCTGATCGTCAACGCCATCGAGCACGGCGAGGGCCGCGAGGTGCTGGTCAAGGTCGCGGTCGCGGACGACGCGGTCGCCGTCGCGGTGCGCGACCACGGTGTCGGGCTGCGCCCCGGCGAGTCCTCGCTGGTGTTCAACCGGTTCTGGCGGGCCGATCCGGCGCGCGCGCGCACGACCGGAGGCACCGGCCTGGGCCTGGCGATCGCGTTGGAGGACGCCAGGCTGCACCACGGCTGGCTCCAGGCCTGGGGCGAACCGGGTGGCGGCTCCCAGTTCCGGCTGACCGTGCCCCGCAACACCCGGGTGGAACTGCTGCGCTCGCCGATCCCGCTCGAGCCGGAGGATTCCAGCCACCGCCTGCGCCGCCGCCACACCTCGGATGAGCAGGCGGCCCAACCGGCCGTGACCCGGCCTCGCACGATCCTGGATCCGGCCGCGTCGACGCGCCCGGGCGCGCTGCGCGGCAACGGCACGTCCGCTGGTTCGCCCGGTGGTCAGGACGCGGCCGCGATCGACCGGGCGACCGTGTCCAGTGCGCCGTCGATCACCGGCTTCGGCGACGGAGACCTGCGCGGTGACGTGCGCGGTGACGTGCATGGCGGCGAGGGTGGCGGCTCGGGCGGCGGGAGCGGGAATGACTAGCGGAAAGGCGGCGCGCGCCGCGGCAGCCGGGCTGCTGGCCGTGCTCGGCCTGCTCACGGCCGGCTGCGTGAACCTGCCCGCGGACTCCGGGGTCAACGCGGTCAGCAAACAGACCGAAGCCGGCAGCGGCTCGGACGTGCGGATCTGGCCGCAGGCGCCGCGGCGGGACCAGGACCAGGCGTCGATCGTGGAGGGCTTTCTCCAGACCGCGGCCAGCGATCCGAGCAACCTGGCCATCGCCCGCGCGTACCTCACCAGCGACGCCCGGAACTGGGATCCGTCCAAGGTCGTCGTCTTCGGCAGCGACGAGACCAGCCCCACGTCGCTGCCCAAGCAGCCCGACACCGTGCAGATAAGCGGAACGGTCGTGGCGACCGTCGGGGACGACGGCACCTACCAGCCGCTGGCCGACGCGCAGCACAAGACCTACTACTTCCACGTGAAGCGCGACGACGCCAAGGGCTACTACCAGATCGACCAGTTGCCGTCCGGCGACTTCGGCATCGCGATGACGCAGGAGACCTTCCGAGCCAACTACACCGAGTACAACCTCTACTATCTCAACGCGGACGCCCCGGACGCGAGCATGGTCCCGGTGCCGGTGTACGTGCGCTCCCAGCCGGACTCCTCGGTCGCCGAGAACCTGGCGGAGAAGCTGGTCAAGGGGCCCGCGCAGTGGCTCGACGCGGCGGCGGGCCCCGTCTCGCAGATCGACCTCGCCGGCCCGGGCAACGCGGTGAGCATCACCGCCGACGGAACGGCCGAGGTAGCGGTCAAGACGCCGAACGCGTGCACGGGGCACGCGCACGGCGTCTGCGAGAGGCTCGCGGCCGAATTCCTGGCCACGTTCAGCAATCTGGCCTCGGTCAACCGCGTGGCCATCGTCGACGCGCACGGCAGCGAACTGGGCGTCGCGGACTCGGTCGAGAACGTCATGCGGCAGTACCACCTCGGACCGGTGGGTTCGGTGCCCGGCACCTACTACTATCTCGGCGCCAAGGACCACCGGGTCTACTACGACGACGGCAAGAACACCCGGCCCGAACAGGTCGGCCCCGCGGACCGCCGCTACTCGCAGCTCGCCGTGACCGACTATGACGGCCGTCAGTCCGTCGCGGCGGTCGTCGATGACCACGGCGCCGACCTCTACCTCGGGGAACCGGGCAATCCGGCGACCCGCGCGCCGACGTGGACCGGTGCCATCAGCTCACTGAGCTGGGACGCCCTGGGGCATCTGTGGTTCATCGACCAGGCCGGCGGCACGCCCGTGCTGTATCGGCTCGACATCACCCAGGGCCTTGAGGCGCGGCCGCAGCGGGTCGACCTGATCGGCGCCGACGCCGGCCCCATCACGATCAAGCAGCTCGCGGTCGCACCGGACGGCCGGCGAGTCGCCGTGGTGTACTCCGAGACCGTCGCGGGTTCCGGCACGGTCTACTCCGTCGGGCTCGGGGTCTACGAGAACAGCGTCGCGGGCCAGCTGCTGGACCTCGCGGAGGCGGTCAACAACCCGATGGTCTACCAGTGGCACGCCGTATCCGACATCGACTGGCACAGTAGCCAGACGTTCCAGTCCCTGGCCGTGCTCGGTGGCTCGCAGGCCTCCTCGCCGTCGGTGATCTCCGAGCTCTACGCGGACGGATCGCCGGTGACCAGCGCCAACGACCTGACCGCGGTCACCGTCAACCCGCCGAACGGCACCAGCGGCATCGAGTGGACCGGCGGCACGCTGCTGGCGACCTATCGCACCGCCCAGGGTGACGATCAGATCAGCCAGTACGCGTTCACCAGCGGTTCGTGGAACCCGCAGGGCACGACGGCCGTGGACGGTCTTTCCCCCAGCTATACCGACTGATCGAATGTGCGCTGATCACACTTGCGTCGTTTGACCGTGCGCGCCCGAATCCCCGCCTTATGATCACCGCGTGGGGGAGGAGTCGGCTCGGTCCAGGCGGCGGTTCTGGTGGAATGCGCTGCTGGACCTCGCGCTGCCCGCGGAGTGTGCCGGCTGTGGCCGCACCGGCGGCGACGAGGTGATCGCGGGTCTGTGCGGTTCCTGCGCCCTCGCGCTCGACGGACCGCCCACGCCGGTCCGGCCGGCGCGCCGTCCGGCCGGGCTGCCTCCGGTGTATGCGCTGGCCCCGTACCGGGATCCGGTCCGCGACGTCATCATCGCCCAGAAGGAACGCAACCGGCTGGACCTGGCCCGCCCGCTCGGCCTGCGGCTGGCCGGGGCCGCGCTGGCCGCCGGCCCGGATGCCGCCGCCGTGTGGCTGGTTCCCGCTCCGTCCACGCGCGCCACGGTCCGTCGTCGCGGCCACGATCCGGTGCACCGCATGGCACGCGTCGCCGCCGCGCAACTGCGCGCCCTCGGGCGCACCGCCAACGTCCTTCCGGCACTGCGCCACCAGCGGGTCGTCACCGATCAAGTCGGCCTCACCCACCAGGAACGGGTGCGCAACCTCTCCGGTGCGCTCACCGTTCGCCGTGCCGCTTCGCGGCGCCTGAGCCAGCGGCCTGTCATCCTCGTCGACGACGTCGTGACCAGCGGGGCCACCCTCGCCGAGGCCGCGCGGGCTCTCGGCACCGCCGGTGCGGTGCCGCTCGGCGCGGCGGTCCTGGCCGCCACCCGGTTCCGCGACCACTGAGCCGCGGCGCCCCGCGCCGCGCTGACCTGCGCTTTCGGACCGAACCAGCGCGCCTGCGGGCTCGCCGGGTCCTCGAACCGCCGTGTGTTCGAGCCGCCGTGTTTTCGAACCGACTGCGCGTGGCGCCCGTGCTCACCGGCAGGCCCACCCCGCGAGATCAGGAGGCCACGCTGAACTCCCAGCCGCGCGAGCCACGCCACGCCATAGTGCGCCACCGCAAAAGGCCAGGTGGGGATGGATTCTTATCACCCAGTTGGCGGACTAGGCCCAACGGCCCCTACCGTTCACGCGTTTGGCGCATTACGTTCAAGGCTATGAGCAGCGCACGAAGCGACTGTAGGCGCGAAGTCGTGTACACCCCGACGCTCCTGGCCGGAACCTGACGCGGCATCTGAGTCGTTACCCCTCCAAAGCCGGATCTTCCCGGCATCGGTTGACAACCGGCAATCCAGTCCCAGGAGGTGGTGCCCCGACCCACTAACGACACAGCCCCTCCGAATCAGCGGAGCGCGACCCCGCGGCGAAATCCGGGGACCGCGCCCGAGCCGCGGGCGGGCCCGTACGAGGGCCGCGCGGCACGGCGTCAGAACAGACAGCGAGCACGAAAAGGGAGACGCGCGTGGACATCGTGGTGAAGGGCCGCAAGACCGAGGTGACCGAGAGGTTCCGTAAGCACGTCCTGGAGAAGCTCTCGCGGGTCGAGCGCTTCGACGGCAAGGCCATCAGCCTCGACGTGGAGTTGTCCAAGGAGCGCAACCCGCGGCAGTCCGAACGCTGCGACCGGATCGAGATCACGCTGCGCACCAGGGGCCCGGTCGTGCGGGCCGAGGCCTGCGCCGGCGATCCGTACGCCGCGCTGGACCTGGCCACCGGCAAGCTGGAGGCCCGCCTGCGCCGCGCAGCCGACCGCCGCCGGGTCCACCACGGCAGGCGCAGCCCGGTCTCGGTGTCGGTGGCCACCTCGACCCTGGCCGAACTCGAGGCCGCCGAACTGGCCGCGTCCCAGCGTCCCGCGCCCGAGCCGGAGTCCGAGGGCCGCGATGTGCGGCACGTCGGCCCGATCGAGGTCGAGGGCGACGGGCCGATGATCGTACGCGAGAAGAACCACACCGCCCCGCCGATGGACCTGTCCCAGGCGCTCTACGAGATGGAGTTGGTCGGTCACGACTTCTACCTCTTCGTGGACGCCGAGACCAAGCAGCCCTCCGTCGTCTACCGTCGCCGCGGATACGACTACGGCGTGATCCATCTGGAGGAGAGCGGCGCCGCCCACTACTCCGGCGAGGACCGATCCGACAGCGCCTCAGCCGCCTGACAGCGGCGGTCCGACCTGACTGACGATGCGACAGCAGGCGCGGATCCGGGCAGTTCCGGCCGGGTCGCCCGAAGACGTGGTGACCACCTCCCGAACGGCACTGTCAATCCCGGGTCCGCGCCAGCTATTATCAGGTTTCGCCGATACTGTGCGATGATGACTCGGTCACTCAGCGTCTCCGGCGTCCCGTCCGGGAGTAACGGGCGCCTGCCCGGACCGGCTGATCCAGGTTCAAGGGGGTAGGGACAGGTGACCCAATCCGAATCCGGCCGACCGGCCGGCGGGCGCCCCGAGGGCGTACCGGTCCAGCCCGGTCGCCCGCGCGCCGACGCCCCGGCGCCCGGTCGTACCCGTTCCGCCTCCCCCTCACCGGCTCGGGGCGCGACCGCCTCGGCCGACGCCGATCCCATCAGGGTCCTGCTGGTCGACGACCACGCCCTGCTGCGCCGCGGCCTGGACATCGTGCTCCAGCAGGAGCCGGACATCGAGGTGGTCGGCGAGGCCGGTGACGGCGCCGAGGCGGTCGAGAAGGCGGGCGAACTGCTGCCCGACGTGGTGCTGCTCGACGTGAAGATGCCCCGGCGCGGCGGCATCGAGGCGGCCGCCGCGATCAAGGAGGTGGCCCCCTCCACCCGGGTCGTGATGCTCACCATGAGCGACGAGGAAGCCGACCTCTACGAGGCGATCAAAGCCGGCGCCACCGGTTACCTGCTCAAGGAGATTCCGCCGCACGAGATCGCCGACTCGATCCGCGCGGTGGCCGGCGGCCAGTCGCTGATCACTCCGTCGATGGCGACCAAGCTGCTGAGCGAGTTCGCCACGATGGCCAGGCACGGCGAGGAGCGGCGCGAACAGGCGCCGCCCGCGCCCAAGCTGACCGACCGCGAGCTGGAGGTGCTCAAGCTCATCGCCACCGGCGCGAACAACAGCAAGATCGCCAAGACCCTGTTCATCAGCGAGAACACGGTCAAGAACCACGTGCGAAACATCCTGGAGAAGCTCCAGCTGCACTCCCGGATGGAAGCCGTGATGTACGCGGTGCGTGAGAAGATCCTCGACCTTCCGTGACGCGCGCCGCGGGCGTCCTTCACGGCGTCCCGGGCCCGGTCCTGCGCGATGAGCCGTCGCGGCGATGCTTGGCCGCGAGATGCCCTACGCTCGGCGGTCATGACGACCATGCCGCCTGCAAGGCCGCCGCAGACCGCGCAACGTTCCCTCATCGGCACAGCGCTACGCCGCTCCGACATCGTCATCATGGCGGGCGCGGCCGTCTTCACGCTCGGTGCCGTGCTCGCCAAGGGCGCGGGCGCGGTGGTGCCGTTCGTCGTCTCCGCGGTGGCGGTCGCGCTGCTCGCCGCGCTGGTCGGCCGGGCGGTGGACCACCTCGCGGACCGGCTCGGCGCCGGCGCGGTCGGCGTGCTGCAGTCGGCGCTGGGCAACCTGCCGGAGTTGTTCATCTGCATCTTCGCGCTGCGCTCACACCTGCTCGACGTGGTCACCTCCGCGATCATCGGCTCGATCCTGGGCAACCTGCTGCTGGTACTCGGGCTCTCCTTCTTCGTCGGCGGCCGCAAGCACGGCGTGTTGCGGTTCTCGCAGCCGCGAGCCCGGATGATCATGGCACTGATGATCCTGTCGGTGGCCGCCATGCTGGTGCCCTCGCTGGCCTCGTACGTCCACGCCGCCGCCGCCAGCCATGAGGCCGGGCTCTCCCGGATCACCGCGGTCGTGCTGCTGGTGGTTTTCGCGCTCTCGATCCCCGCCTCGGTGCGCCGCGAGGAGGCCGCCGGCCGCGGACAGCGCCGGGAACAGGGCGGTCGTGCGACGCGACAGGCCGCCGGCAGTGGTCAGAGCGCCGATCAGAGCGCCGATCAGGACGCGGCACCGGATCACGCCGCCGAGCGCGAGGAAGGCCACCGCTGGCCGCTCGCCCTGGCCGTGTCGGTGCTCGCCGTGACCGGGTTGCTCGCGGCGTACGTCTCCGACCTGTTCGTCAGCGCGCTGCAACCGGCGATGAACGCGATGCACATCTCCGAGGCGTTCGCGGGCCTGGTGATCGTGGCCATCGCGGGCAACGCGGTGGAGAACGCGGTCGGCGTCAAGCTGGCCTGGCAGAACCAGGCGGACCACGCGCTCTCGGTGATCCTCAACAGCCCGCTGCAGATCGCGCTGGTGCTCGCCCCGGTACTGGTGCTGCTCTCCCCGCTGGTCGGCGGCGCGGCCTTCACCCTGGTGTTCAACCCGATGCTGGTGTCGACGGTCGGGATCTCCACCCTCGCGGTCGCCTTCCTGGTCTCCGACGGCGAGTCGGACTGGCTGGAGGGCGCGACGATGGTCGGCCTGTACATCCTGATCGCGGCCGCGTTCTGGTGGGGATAGCCGGCAGAGGTGCGTGACCCGTCGCGCAGGTGCCTTCTATCGTTCCCGATGGGGTCCTGAGTCCCTTCATCCCCCGGCTCGGCGCAGGCAGCGTGGGCAGTGGAAAGGTCCGCGCACCCGACGGAGATGAGGTCACCATGGCCAGCAAGCGAGTAGTGGTTCTCGGCGGCAACTTCGGCGGTCTGGCGGCCGCGCTGGAGGTCAAGCACGAACTGGGTGACGAGGTCGAAGTCCAGGTGATCTCGGCCTCGGACCGATTCCTGTTCAACCCGTCGCTGATCTGGCTGCCGTTCGGAAAACGCTCCGCCCGGGACATCACCTTCCCGCTGGAGCCGACCTTCGACGCGCACGGCGTGGACTTCCTGCACGCCGAGGCGACCGCCATCGATCCGGCCAAGCGCACGGTGACCGCCGGTGGCCGCGACTATGGGTATGACTACCTGATCATCGCTACCGGGTACCAGAACAACTTCGCGGTCGCCCCGGGACTCGGGCCCGACGGTTACGCACAGACGATCACCACGCTGGCCGACGCCGAGCGGGCCGCGACCGCGTGGCGCAAGTTCCTCGACGACCCGGGCCCGGTGGTAGTGGGAGCGACGCAGGGCGCGGCCTGCTTCGGCGCGGCCTACGAGTTCCTGTTCAACGTCTCCTACCAGTTGCGAAAGGCGAAGCTGCACGGTCAGTCGCAGCTTACGTACTTCACCCCGGAACCGTTCCTCGGGCACTTCGGGATCGGCGGTCTGCCCGGCGGGCAGAAGCTGCTGTCGATGTTCCTCAAGAAGGAGGGCATCAAGGCGCTGACCGACGTCAGCGTGCAGGAGGTCACCGGCGACCAGGTGAAACTGACCGACGGCACGTCGCTTCCCTTCCGGTATTCGATGGTGGTGCCGCCGTTCGTCGGGCAGGCTCTCGTGCGCTCGGTTCCGGGTCTGAGCGACGAGAAGGGCTTCATCCCGGTCGATGACACCTACCAGTCGAAGGGGTTCCCGGAGATCTACGCCGCGGGCGTCGCCGCGCAGGTGCCGATTCCGTGGCAGACCTCCGTGCCGGTCGGGATCCCGAAGACCGGCTTCCCCACCGAGTCGATGGCCAAGGTCGCGGCTCACAACGTCGTGGCGGCCATCAAGGGCGAACCGCCCGTGGCGCACAAGGAGTTCGCGGAGATGGCCGCGGTGTGCCTGATGGACGCGGGCAACAACGGCGTCATGATCCTCGCCGACCACATGCTGCCGCCGCGCCGCGCCGGGATCATGATCCCCGGCCCCCAGGTACACGCGATGAAGCTCGGGTTCGAGAAGTACTACCTGTGGAAGAGCCGGCACGGCTACGTGCGTCTTCCCTGACGGGCGGCGCTGCCGAGAGGGCGTTCGGACGACCCGATTCGGGGCGGCGTGTCCCGCCCGGGATGTGCCAGACTAGGCCCCGGTCCTCGCCAAGGCGGGGGCCGGAGCCATCCCGGGTCGTCTAAGGGCAGGACAATCGGTTTTGGTCCGATTAATGGGGGTTCGAATCCTCCCCCGGGAGCTGTTCGTCTCGGCGGCCGCGCGGGCACGGGGCCGATGATCAGCCGGTAGGCTCGGTGCCGAACCAGCAGCCGATGCGCGCTCTTCGGACTCGACCAGGCGGCGGCGCGGGGTTCACCGACGAGAGGCGCCCCACGCCGAGCCGCGGGGTAGCCTACGGCCGCCACGAGGCACGGTTGAGTGCCGAAGAGCCACGATGCCAGGAGACCGGTGTGTCCGAGCCGACCGCGTCAGCCCCCGTCCGTCCCGCAGCCGTCCTGATCCTCGCCGCGGGCGAGGGCAAGCGGATGAGGTCCGCGACTCCCAAGGTGCTGCACACCCTCTGTGGACGCACCATGCTGGGGCATGTGGTCGCCGCGGCGCGGGAACTCGCACCGGAACGACTGGTGGTGGTCGTGGGGCACGGCCGCGAGCAGGTGTCGGCGATGCTGGCGGAAACCGACGCGGCGGCGCTGCCCGTGGTGCAGGAGGTGCAGCACGGTACCGGCCACGCGGTACGCATCGCGATGGAGGCCATCGCCGCGCAGGGCGCCATCGACGGCACGGTCCTGGTGACGTACGGCGACACGCCGCTGCTGACCGCCGCGACCCTGGACGCACTGGTGACGGTGCATCAGGAGACCGGCAACGCGGTGACGGTGCTGACCGCGAACGTGCCGGATCCCACGGGATACGGCCGGATCGTGCGCCGGGACGGCGCGGTGGAGCGGATCGTCGAGCAGCGGGACGCCTCGCCGCAGCAGGCTGCGATCCGGGAGGTCAACTCGGGCGTGTACGCCTTCGACGCGAAGCTGCTGGCGCAGGGCCTGTCCCGGTTGACCACGGCGAACGCGCAGGGCGAGGAGTACCTGACCGACGTGCTCGGGATCCTGGCCGGGGACGGGCATCGCGTCGGCGCGCTCACGGTCGCGGACCATCACGAGATCCTCGGCGCGAACGACCGCGCGCAGTTGGCCCAGCTGCGCCGGATCTTCAACGCGCGGCTGACCGGGCATTGGATGCGTGAGGGCGTCACCATCGTCGACCCCGACACCACGTGGATCGACGTTCAGGTCGCGCTGGAGCCGGATGTGGTGCTGCTGCCGAACACCCAGCTGTGCGGTGCGACGCGGATCGCGGTTGGCGCCGAGGTGGGGCCGAACTGCACGCTCACGGACACGGTGGTCGGTTCGGGCGCGCGTGTGACCAACGCCACGACCGAGGGCGCGGTGATCGGGGAGGCGGCGACCGTCGGTCCGTACACGTACTTGCGGCCCGGCACGCGGCTGGGCCGCAAGGCGAAGGCCGGCGGCTTCGTCGAGATGAAGAACGCACAGGTCGGCGACGGCTCGAAGGTGCCGCACCTGTCTTACGTCGGGGACGCGACGATCGGCGAGGGCTGCAACATCGGCGCGGGGACGATCACGGCGAACTTCGACGGGGTGCGCAAGCACCATACGCGGATCGGCGATCACGTCTTCGTCGGCACGGATACGGTGCTGATCGCGCCGGTGCAGGTGGCCGACGGTGCGTTCGTGGCGGCCGGATCGGCGATCACGCAGTGCGTGCCGGCGGGGTCGCTCGCCGTGGCGCGCGGTCGGCAGCGCAACGTCGAAGGCTGGGTGGAGCGCACTCGTCCGGACACGAAGGCCGCACGGGCCGCGCAGGCCGCGCAGGAGGCACATGCGGCTGCGCAGTCCGCCGAGGCGGGCGAGCCTGCGCAACGGGAGGCCGACGATGCGTAGCCTTATCGGGACAGTCGAGCAGCTGGATGTGTTGTGCCGCGGCTTGGCGCGGCGTCGTGCAATCGGACCTGAATGCACGGTTGACCACGGGTAAACATGCGGACGATAGCAGCAGTTGTTCTGAGACCATAGGATGAAAGACAAGGCCCGGCTTAGCCGGACGGCCAGGACGAATCGCCCTCAATCCGCCCAGCGGACCGGGCGCGGATGCCGGGCCGACCGGGTTTCGCGCCGCCGCGCGCAGCCGGATCGGACCGTGGCAGCGACCCCTGGGGAGTGCGTGCAGTGACCGGGATCTTGGCGACCGGCCAGAAGAAGCTGATGCTGTTCTCCGGCCGGGCGCACCCGGAACTGGCCCGGCAGGTCGCCCGGGAACTGGGCGTCGAGCTCGCGCCGACGCGGGCCTTCGACTTCGCCAACGGCGAGATCTACGTTCGCTTCGAGGAGTCGGTGCGCGGCTGTGACGCCTTCGTGCTGCAGAGCCACACCGCGCCGATCAACCAGTGGATCATGGAGCAGCTGATCATGGTCGACGCGCTCAAGCGCGCCTCGGCCAAGCGGATCACCGTGATCATGCCCTTCTACGGTTACGCGCGCCAGGACAAGAAGCACCGCGGCCGCGAGCCCATCTCCGCCCGGCTGATGGCGGACCTGTTCAAGCAGGCGGGCGCGGACCGGCTGATGGCGATCGATCTGCACACGGATCAGATCCAGGGGTACTTCGACGGGCCGGTCGACCACCTGTGGGCGATGCCGCTGCTGGTGAAGTACATCAGGGAGAACATCGACATCTCCCGGATGACGATCGTGTCCCCGGACGCGGGGCGGGTGAAGGTCGCCGACAAGTGGAGCGACAAGCTCGGCGCACCGATCGCGATCGTGCACAAGCGCCGGGACATCAACGTGGCGAACCAGGTGTCGGTGCACGAAATCGTCGGTGACATCCGCGGCCGGGTGTGTGTGCTCGTAGACGACATGATCGACACCGCCGGCACGATCTGCGCGGCGGCGGAGGCTCTCTACGAGAACGGCGCGGCGGAGGTGATCATCGTCTCGACGCACGCGGTGTTTTCGGGCCCTGCGATCGACCGGCTGAAGAATTCGCGGGTGAGCCAGGTCATCGTGACGGACACCCTGCCGCTGGCCGAGGAGCAGCGTTTCGACAAGCTGACCGTGCTGTCCGTCGCCCCGATCGTCGCCCGCGCGATCTCGGAGGTCTTCGAGGACGGGTCGGTCACCTCGATGTTCGAGGGCGACGCGTAGCAGTCCTCCGGGAACGTGACCGCGGTCGTGTTGAACGTGACCGTGACCGCTCCGACCGCGAGCGGCTATCTGACGGTGTATCCGGATGGCGCGCCGCGTCCGACCGTGTCGAACCTGAATTTCAGCGCGGGAGAGGTGATCCCGAACCTGGTGGTCGTCCCGGTGGTGAACGGCAAGGTGGACTTCTACAACGGCACCGGCGGGAACGTGCACGTCATCGCGGATGTGGCGGGCTACTTCTCAAACTGACCGATCCGCCGCGGCCATCTCGCGCCGCGCGGGCCCGGCCGCGCTCGCCGTAGTCAAGCGGCGTGCGCGGCTCGGGTAGAATCGGGCGAGTTGCCCGGCGAGGGAGGGACCGAGTATCGGTCCGCTCCGTGATCGACGTGCCGATCGAGATGAGGCGACACGGCGGGCAGGGCCCGCCTCCGCCTCGGTGTCGAGTTGCGCCAGATCGCCCAGGCTTCCCGATTCCGAGGAGGAGAAAGACCGTGTCTGAAGTCCGCATCAGCGCCGAACCCCGCGACACCTTCGGCAAGGGCGCCGCGCGCCAGCTGCGCCGCGACGGCAAGATCCCGGCCGTGCTGTACGGCCACAAGGAGGAGCCGGTCCACCTGGCGCTGCCCGAGCACGAGCTGTTCCTGGCGCTCAAGACCCCGAACGTGCTGCTCAACCTGGACCTGGGCGACCGGCGCCAGCTGGCGCTGCCCAAGGCCGTGCAGAAGGACCCGGTACGCCGCAGCATCGAGCACGTCGACCTGCTGCTGGTGCGCCGCGGCGAGAAGGTCACCGTCGAGATCCCGATCGTGACGGTCGGCGACGTGGTGTCCGGCGGCCTGCTGGAGCACACCCTGAACGTGCTCTCGATCGAGGCCGAGGCCACCCACATCCCCGGATCGGTCGAGGTCTCGGTCCAGGGCCTGGAGATCGGCGGCCAGATCCTGGCCAAGGAGGTCACCCTGCCGCGCGGCGCCGAGCTGGTCACCGACCCGGAACACCTGGTCGTGCACGTGCTGGCCGCGCCGACCGCGGAGCAGATGGCCGGGACGGGCGCCGAGGCCGAGCCGGAGGCCGGGGCTGGCGAGAGCGAGACCGCCTCGCCCGAGGCGGGCGAAGAGAGCTGAGCCCGGCAGCACCGGGCCGGCGCCGCACCCCGGAACGTTCCGGGGTGCGGCGCCGCCGTCTGGACCGCCGCGCGAGCGGCGGGCCGGTTCGTCGAGGGAAGGGCGCGGGTCGCACAGATGGCGGCGGACAACGCACCATGGCTGGTACTCGGCCTGGGCAATCCCGGGCCGGGTTACGCGGCGACCCGGCACAACGCCGGTTTCATGGTGGTGGACCTGCTCGCCGAACGGATGGGCGCCCGGTTCAAGGCGCACCGCGGCGGCGCCGACGTGGTGGAGGGCCGGATCGGCGGAACCCGGGTGGTGCTGGCGAAACCGAAGTCGTTCATGAACCTCTCCGGCGGCCCGGCCGCCTCGCTGCGGGATTTCTTCAAGGTGCCGGCGGAGCGGATCGCGGTGGTGCACGACGAACTCGATCTGCCATACGGCACGCTGCGGCTCAAGCGCGGCGGCGGCGACAACGGGCACAACGGCCTGCGCTCGATCAGCAAGTCGCTGGGTACCCGCGAGTATCTGCGGGTCCGCTTCGGGATCGGCCGCCCGCCGGGCCGGCAGGACCCGGCGGACTTCGTGCTCAAGCCGTTCTCCTCGGCGGAGAACAAGGAACTGCCGTTCCACGTCGATCGCGCGGCGGACGCGGTCGAGTCGCTGGTCACCGAGAGCCTGGAGGCCGCGCAGAACCGCTACCACCCGCCGGACGTGCGCTGATCCGCCTTCCGCGGGTGACGGCGTGTCAGCGGCGGGGCCGCGCGGACACCGGGCCCGGTTTCGCGGGCGGCCCGAAGGCGGCCGCCCATCACCGCAGGAGCGCGCGACCGGCCGGTGGATCGCACGCGGTGGGTGCGAGGATGGTCCGGTGAGCTACGACTACGACGCCCCCGAGTCCCAGAAGTTGTTCGACCGCGCGCAGGTGGTGACGCCGGGCGGGGTGAACTCGCCGGTGCGGGCGTTTCGCGGGGTCGGCGGCACCCCGCGGTTCATGGTGTCCGGCAAGGGCGCCTATCTCACCGACGCGGACGGCCGCGAGTACGTGGACCTGGTCTGCTCGTGGGGGCCGCTGATCCTCGGACACGCGCACCCGGCCGTGCTTGAGGCCACCCGCGCCGCGCTGGCGCGCGGCACCTCCTTCGGCACGCCGAGCGAGGGCGAGGTGGCGCTGGCCGAAGCGATCGTGGAGCGGATCGAACCGGTCGAGCAGGTGCGGCTGGTCTCCTCCGGGACCGAGGCGACGATGTCGGCGATCCGGCTGGCGCGGGGCTTCACCGGCCGCTCGAAGGTGGTGAAGTTCGCGGGCTGCTACCACGGGCACGTGGACTCGCTGCTGGCCGCCGCCGGGTCCGGGCTCGCCACGCTCGCGCTGCCGGACACCCCGGGAGTGACGGGCGCGCAGGCCGGGGACACGATCGTGCTGCCCTATAACGACATCGAGGCGGTGCGGGCCGCGTTCGCCGAGTTCGGCGACGAGATCGCCTGCCTGATCACCGAGGCGGCCGCGGGGAACATGGGCGTGGTCCCGCCGCTGGAGGGCTTCAACGCCGCGCTTCGCGACGTGTGTCACGAGCACGGCGCGCTGTTCGTCTCGGACGAGGTGATGACCGGTTTCCGGGCCTCGCGCACCGGCTGGTTCGGCATCGACGGCGTCGCGGCGGACCTGATGACCTTCGGCAAGGTGATGGGCGGCGGTTTCCCGACCGCGGCGTTCGGCGGACGGGCCGAGGTGATGGCGCGGCTCGCTCCGGCCGGCCCGGTCTACCAGGCCGGGACGCTGTCGGGCAACCCGGTCGCCACGGCCGCGGGGCTGGCGACGCTGCGCAACTGCACCCCGGAGGTGTACGAGCACTTGCATCGCACCGCCCGGGAGATCGCCGGGCTGGCATCCGAGGCGCTGGCGAAGGAAGGGCTCGCCCATCGGGTGCAGTTCGCCGGCACGATGTTCTCGATCTTCTTCGCCGAGGAGCCGGTCGTGGACTACGCGGGGGCGAAGCGGCAGGACACCGAGCGGTTCCGGGCCTTCTTCCACGCGATGCTGGCCGAGGGCGTCTATCTGCCGCCGAGCGCGTTCGAGGCCTGGTTCGTATCGGCTGCGCACGACGGCGGCGCGGTGGACCGCATCGCGGCGGCGCTGCCGGTGGCGGCTCGCGCGGCCGCGGCCGCCACCGCGCGCCGGTGACCGTTTCGCGGCAGGCGGGCGCGAAACCGGCCGTTGCGTTCTCTCGCATAGGATGCGCGGCATGACGCAGATCGATCCCGGTGTGAAGACCACGGTTCACCTGATGCGACACGGCGAGGTATACAACCCGACCGGGATCCTCTACGGCAGGCTGCCCGACTTCCACCTGTCGGAACTCGGTCGCAAGATGGCCGAGCGGGCCGCCGAGTTCTTCGGGGAGCGGGACATCGTCGCGGTGGTCGCCTCGCCGCTGGATCGGGCGCAGGAGACCGCCGCGCCGATCGCCGCGCGGCTCGGCCTGGAAGTGGGCAGCGACGCGCGGCTTATCGAGGCCGCGAACTACTTCGAGGGCAAGCGGTTCAGTGTCGGCGACGGGGTGCTCAAGCGGCCGAGCGTGTGGTTTCGGCTGTACAACCCGCTGCGGCCGTCCTGGGGCGAGCCGTATAAGCACCAGGTGGAGCGGGTCAGCGCGGCGCTGGAAGCGGCCCGGGACAAGGCGGTGGGGCACGAGGCCGTGTGTGTCAGCCACCAACTGCCGATCTGGGTGACGCGGCTGGCCGCCGAGCACCGTCGGCTGTGGCACGATCCGCGGCGCCGCGAGTGCACGCTGGCCTCGGTGACCTCGTTCCGCTTCGTCGGCGCGAAGCTGGTGGGGATCGACTACCAGGAGCCGGCGAAGGACCTGCTGCCGCTCAAGAGCACCAAGAAGTTCGTCGCCGGAGCCTGACCCCCGCCGCTTTGCCCGAATAAGCCCGTGCGAGACTCTTCGCATGGTCGTACCCGAAGCTGTCCGGTCGCGCCGCCGCGCGGCCGCGGCGCTCGTCTGCGCGTTCATGGGCGCCGCGGTGCTGGCGGGCTGCTCGAACTCCGTCGGCGGGGCCGGCGACACCGGTTACGTCGCCGCGGCCAAGACCGGTGTGACGAACATCGATCCGGGCCAGCGCGAAGCCGCTCCGACCCTGTCCGGCACGACGCTCGACGGCAAGAAGCTGGCCCTGGCCGACTACCGCGGCAAGGTCGTGGTGGTCAACGTGTGGGGCTCATGGTGCGCGCCCTGCCGGCTGGAGGCTCCCGCGCTGGAGGAGACTTACCAGAAGTACCAGGCCAAGGGCGTGCAGTTCCTGGGCATCAACGTGCGCGACACCAACGCCTCGGCGCTCGCGTTCGTCGGCGCCGACGGCCTCACCTATCCGTCGCTGCAAGACCCGGACGAGACGTTGCTGCTGGCGTTCAAGACCGTCGTGCCGCCGACCGACATCCCCTCCAGCATCATCGTGGACCGCAGCGGCAAGGTCGCGACGCGGATCATCGGCGGCACCACCGAGCCACAGCTCGCGCAGGCGCTCGACAAGGTCCTGAGCGGGAGCTGACGTGTCCACCTCGGGTGTCGAATCGCTGATGTACGGCGGCTCGCTGCTGCTGGCCGCGCCGGTGGCGCTCGCCGCCGGGGCGGTCTCCTTCGCCTCGCCCTGCGTGCTGCCGCTCGTGCCCGGATACCTTTCGTACGTCACCGGGATGTCGGCGGTCGACGCCCAGGATGTTCAAGCCCGCCGGGCCGCGCAGGCCCTGGCACAGGAAGGGGTTGCGGCGCGGGCGGCCGCCGCCGAGCGGCGCAGGCTGCGCGGGCGCACGATCCTCGGCGCGGCGTTGTTCGTCCTCGGATTCACCGTGGTGTTCGTGTCCGCCGGCGCGGCCTTCGGTTACGCCGGCTCGGACCTGATCGTGCATCAGCGTGTGCTTGAGCAGGTGTTCGGCAGCCTGGTGATCCTGCTGGGACTGTTCTTCGCGGGTGCGGTGCCGCAGCGCTGGTCGGGCTGGTTGCAGCGCGACGTCCGGCTGCATTACCGGCCGGCCGTCGGGTTGGCCGGCGCGCCGCTGCTGGGTGTGGTCTTCGGTATCGGCTGGACCCCGTGCCTCGGCCCGACGCTCGCCGCCGTGCAGACGCTGGCCTGGACGCAGGCGTCGGCGGGGCGTGGAGCGTTCCTGTCGGCGGTGTACTGCATCGGCCTGGGGCTGCCCTTCATACTGACCGCCGTCGCGTTCCGCCGGGCGATGACCGCCTTCGGCTGGATCAAGCGGCATTACGCCGCGGTGACCCGGGTGGGTGGCGCGATGCTCGTGATCGTGGGCGCGGCGATGGTCAGCGGGGTGTGGGATCACCTGCTGCACGTGATGCAGGGATGGTTCCCCGGCTTCAGCCTGCCGCTGTGAGGGCGGGAGAGCTAGATGATCCGAGGCGGAGAGCGTGACTGAGCAGCAGACCGACAAGCGGGCCGAGGGCGACGCGCCGGACGCGCAGGGCGCGCCGGCCGGCGACGTCGGCGGCGAGTTCGCCGAGGCCGGCCGGCTCTCGACCGCGCCGCGCCCGGACACCGCCGTCGCGGTGCCCCGGCTCGGCACCAGGGAACTGCTGCGCTGGATGTGGCGGCAGCTGACCTCGATGCGGATCGCGCTGACGCTGCTGTTCCTGCTCTCGGTCGCGGCGATTCCCGGTTCGCTGCTGCCGCAGCGCGAGATCGACCCGAGCAAGGTGCTCCAGTTCTTCGGCGCGCACAAGACGTGGGCGCCGATCCTGGACAGGCTCCAACTGTTCGACGTCTTCGAGTCGGTGTGGTTCGGCGCGATCTACGTCCTGCTGTTCGTCTCCCTGGTCGGCTGCATCCTGCCGCGTTCGGTGGCGCACTACCTGGCGATGCGCGGGACGCCGCCGGCCGCGCCGCGCAACCTCAAGCGGCTGCCGGTGCACGCATCGTTCCGGACCGGGGCTCCCGCCGAGCAGGCCCTGGCCGCGGCGGGAAAGCGGCTCAAGCACCGGCGTTTCCGCACCGCCGCCGGCACGGACACCGGCGGCGCCTGGGTCGCGGCGGAGAAGGGCTACCTGCGCGAGACCGGGAACCTGGTCTTCCACCTGGCGCTGCTGGGCATCCTCGTCGCGGTCGCCATCGGGCACTTCTTCGGGTTCAAGGGAGCCCGGCTGGTCACGGAGGGCACCGGGTTCTGCGACACCGTCGCCGGCTACGACTCGCTGACGAAGGGTCAGGCGGTCTCCGACGCGGATCTGCCGCCCTTCTGCATCCGGCTGGACAAGTTCACCGCCAGCTACCAGGAAAGCGGCGACCAGATCGGCCAGCCGCGCACCTTCGACGCCTACGCGACCTACCAGGCCAGCCCGTCGAGTCCGCAGCAGAAGGTGGACGTGCGGGTCAACGAGCCGATCACGGTCAACGGCACGAACATCTTCCTCGAAGGCCACGGCTACGCCCCCGTCGTCACGGTCAAGGACGGCGAGGGCAAGGTCGTGTACGACGGCCCGGTCACCTTCCTCGGCATCGACGCGAACTTCACCTCCAACGGCGCGATCAAGGTCCCGGACGCCAAGCCGAAGGGCCTGGGTTTCCAGGGCTATCTGCTGCCCACCGCGCTGATCATGCCGGGCTCGATGCCGGCCTCCGTGTTCCCGGCGGCACAGAACCCGGTGCTGATTCTGACCGCGTACGCCGGGAATCTGAACATGGACTCCGGCGAGTCGCAGAGCGTTTACACGCTGGACACGAGCAGGATGACCCGGCTGGACGTCAAGAACAAGAAGGACGCGGCGTCCGGCAACGCGCTGATGCTGGCGGTCGGGCAGAGCGCCACGCTGCCGAACGGCCTGGGCTCGATCACCTTCGACGGCGTCAAGCAGTGGGCGCAGTTCAACATCGCCTACGATCCCGGCCAGCCGATCGCGCTCGGTTCGGCGGCCTTCGCCGTGCTCGGCCTGGTCGGTTCGCTGGGCATCCGCCGCCGCCGGATCTGGGTGCGCGTCAGCGAGACGGGTGACGGCGCGCGGCTGGTCGAGGTGGCCGGGCTGGCCCGCACCGAGGGCGCGACGCCGACCGCCGAGGTGACCCAGGCCGCCGAGGCGCTGGCCGCCGATCTGGGCGTCGTCCCGGACGAACACGAGCAACAGGGCAAGTCCACCCCGCGCACTGGAGCATCAGCGTGATCAACGAGAACCTCGCGCACTACAGCAACCTGTTCATCGCGCTGGCGCTGGTCGCCTACGCCTTCGCGTTCTTCGCGTACTGCGGCGAGTGGGCGTTCGGCTCGCGCTCGCGGATCGGCGCGAAGGCGGCCGCGGTGGGCCGGTCCGGCCAGGCTCGGACCGCCGCGGCGGCCGCGCCCGAGGATGCGGTCGCGTCGGTGGGGGCGTCCGGGGTGTCCGTGCTCACTCGCACCGTGCAGGAGGGCGAGGAGCCCACGGTCGCCGGCGGCTCGCTGCGCGCGGAGATCGTCGGCCGTTTCGCCGTGATGGCCACTTTCATCGGTTTCCTCCTGCACGCCTCCGGCGTGCTGTGCCGCGGCCTGGCCGCGCAACGGGTGCCGTGGGCGAACATGTACGAGTTCTCCTGCGCCGCCGCGCTCGCCATGGCCTTCGCGTACCTGGTGCTGCTGGTGACCGGCCGCAAGGCACGGTGGCTCGGCCTGCCGGTTTCGTTCATCGTGCTGTTGACGCTCGGCCTTGCGTACACGGTGCTCTACACCGACGCCGAGGAACTGGTTCCGGCGCTGCACTCGTACTGGCTGTATATCCACGTCACCGCCGCGGTGCTGTCCACCGGGGCGTTCGGGGTCGCGACCATCGCCACGGTCCTGTACCTGGTCAAGGCGGCGGCTGAGGACGGCAGGCTGCCGCGGCTTGGCGGCGTGCTGGAGCGGGTGCCGTCCTCCGGCGCCCTGGACCGCACCGCGTACCGGGTGATCGCGTTCATCTTCCCGCTGTGGACGTTCGCGGTGATCGCGGGCGCGATCTGGGCGCAGAAAGCCTGGGGCCGGTACTGGGGCTGGGACCCGAAGGAGACCTGGTCCTTCATCGTGTGGGTGATCTACGCGGCCTACCTGCACGCGCGGGCGACCCACGGTTGGAAGGGCCGCGCCGCCGCCTGGATCGCACTCGCTGCTTTCGTGTGCGTCATGTTCAATTACTTCGGGGTTAATACACTGCTCACAGGCAAGCACAGTTACGCCGGGCTGTAGGGTTCCCCGCAGCGCACCGCCTTATCAAGATCCGTAATAGACCGTCCGGCAACCGGGCGGGATCGCGCAGCGTCCTGAAAGGCGACGACAGGGTGTGAGCGAGCCGGGAAGACCGGCCGTGCGAAACCCTCTTGCGGAAGGATCTGGCCTGATGAGCGACGATCGCGGCTGGTACCCGGCATACGGGGCCGACGACCGCGGCGGAGAGGGTAGGCGCCGGGAAGAACCCGGCTACGACCCTTACGCGCAGGGCCAGGGTTCCGTCCGCCCCGGGCAGGGCGAGGGCGTTGCATACCCCGTGAACCGCGGGGGACAGCCGCGTGACCCCCGCCGGGTACCGCCACCGCCGCAGCAGCGGCAGCCGCAGCCGCAGGACCAGTGGTCCGCGGATCCGTACGCGCGCCAGGGACGCGACGGCCGCGGCCCGGGCTCCGGGGGCGGTTCCGGGGGCGGCTGGCCGCCCCGCGAAGGGTGGGCGCCGGGAGCGGCGGGCCGCGGCGCCGAGCGGGCCGCGCCCGCGGACGCCTATCCGTCGCGCGACCCGTACTCGGGCAATGCCGCGTGGGCCCCGGCCGGTGCGCAGCCGCAGATCCCGAGCCGGCGCGGCGCGCCCGGCGGTGACGGCGGCCAGGATGACTGGGTGCCGCGCTCCCGTGCCGGTCGCGCGGGGGAGCGAGGGGACCTGGGCCGCACCGCCGTCGCCTCGGGGGCCGTGGGGATCGCGGACGGGAACATCAACGACGACGTCGACCTGGACGAACTGGACCCGAGCGGCCGTGCCCGGCGCGCGGCCGCGGCGGGCCGCGGTGGCGGTGGCAGGCGCCCGGCCACCGGCAGGCGCAAGGCGATCAAGTGGACCGCGATCGGTGTCTCGACGCTCCTGGTCGCGATACTCGGCATCGGCGCCTACGTGGTGCTGCACCTGACCGGCAACATCAAGCACACCGCGCTGCTGCAGAACGGCGCCACGCAGTCGCCGGAGCCGACCGACAGTTACGGCCGCTCCCAGCTCAACCTCCTCGTCATAGGCTCGGACTCGCGTAACAACCCGGCGGACTGCGCCATCGGCCACGACTGCGGGCCGGGCGCGAACGCGGACGTCGAGATGGTCGTGCACCTTTCCGCCGACCGCTCCAACGCCACCGTCATGTCGATTCCGCGCGACACCGTGGTCATGCTGCCGCGCTGCACCGACCCGGTCAACCACACCAGCGGCGGCGGGTTCGTCGCGACGATCAACAGTTCGCTGCAGTGGGGTCCGTCCTGCACGGTGCTGGCCGTTCACCAACTGACCGGGCTGACCATCGACCATTTCGTGATGGTCGACTTCGTCGGCGTCGAGTCGCTCTCGAACGCGCTCGGCGGTGTCCAGGTGTGCGTCACGAACAAGATGGCCGACCCGAACTCGCGGCTTCGGCTGAACAAGGGCATCAACATGGTCCAGGGCGCCAGCGCCCTGGCGTTCGTGCGCACCCGCCACGGCTTCTACGACGGCTCCGACCTCGGCCGGGAAAAGGCGCAGCACTACTTCCTCGGGCAGATGATCAAGGAAGTGCGCGCCACCATGAACCTGTCCGACTTCGGCACGCTGCTCAAGGTGGCCGACGCGGCGACCAAGGCGCTCACCGTGGACGACGGCCTCAGCGGCGTCACCGGCCTGGAGGGTCTGGCCACGACGATGAACCGGGTGCCCACGAGCCGCATCTCCTTCGTGACGATGCCGTGGAACGTCGACCCGGCCAGCCCGGCGCACGTCCAGGTCGCGCAGCCCTACGCGGAACAGATGTTCCAGAACATCCGCAACGACGTGCCGTACTCGAGCGGCCCGGGTGCGAAGAGCAGCGCCGCGGCCAGTGGCGCCCCGGCCCCGAGCAGCGCGCCTCCGGCGACCTCGGCCGTCGCCGTGAACAAGGCCGCGGTGCGCGTCCAGGTCCTCAACGGCAGCGGCGTGGCCGGCCGCGCCGGCGCGATCCGCGACGCGCTCTCGGGCCAGGGCTTCTCGCTGGCGACGGTGGGCGGCAACGCCGCCGCCGCCTCCGCCACGAAGGTCTACTACCCCTCGAACCGCGCCGACTCGGCGGCGGCGGTGGCCTCCGCCCTCGGACTGCCGAACTCCGCGCTCAAGGAGTCCGGCGCGTACTCGGAGGTGGCCGTGGTGCTCGGCACCGACTGGACCTCCGGCACCACCTTCGGCGGTGCGGGTGCCTCGGGTTCGGGTTCGGGTGCGGGTGCGACGCCTACCGCGGCAGCGAGCGCCCCGGCGGTCTCCTCGCTGTCGAACGCCGGGGACACCGGCAACACCTGCATCCCGGTGAACCCGTTCTACGTCGTCAAGTAGCAGCGCCGCCACCCGCGCACGATCCCGGCTGCACGCGGGCTGCGCCGGCTGCATGCGGCTGCGCCGGCCGGTAGCCCACAATGGAGCGGTGACTGTGACAGCGCCCTGGGTCGTCCTCAGCTGTACGACCTCGCTCGACGGCTGCCTGGATGACACGGCCGCGCGGCGGCTGCTGCTGTCCAACGACGCGGACTTCGACCGGGTCGACGCGTTGCGCGCGTCCGTGGACGCGATCCTGGTCGGCGCGGGCACTGTGCGCGCGGACAACCCCCGGCTGCTGGTGCGCTCCGCGACACGGCGCGCTGCCCGCGTGGCCCGCGGTGAACCGGCGAGCCCGCTGCGGGTGGTGCTGTCCGGCTCCGGAGAGCTTGATCCCGCTGCCGCGGTGTTCGCCGCGGAGGGCGCCGAGACGATCGTGTACCCGGCGGCCGGCCGCGGGGTCGGCGGCCGGCCGGTGGACCCGGGCGAGGTGCTGGACGATCTGGCGCGGCGCGGGGTGCGGCGGTTGATGGTCGAGGGCGGCGCTTCGGTGCTCACCCGGTTCCTGGCCGACGACCTGGCCGACGAGCTCCAGTTCTCCGTGGCGCCGTTCCTCATCGGCGATCCCGCGGCGCCGCGCGCCTTCGGCCCGGCCGGCTATCCGCAGTCCTGCGACCGCCGGATGATCCTCGCCGACAGCGGCGCGCTCGGCGACGTGCAGTTCTCCCGCTATCTGGTCGACCGCCGCGCGCGGGACGGATCAGCCCGGGGGCGCGGCGCGGACCTGCGCCTGTTGCGCCTGGCCGTGGAGCTGTCGCGCTCCTGCCCGCGGGTCTCCGGCGCGTACTCGGTCGGCGCGATCGTCACCGACGGCCGGGGCGCGGTGATCTCGACGGGGTACTCGCGGGAACTGCTGCGCGGCCTCGGCGACCCGGAGAAGAACCACGCCGAGGAGGTTGCGCTCGCCAAGCTGGACCCCGCGGATCCGCGGCTTAAGCAGGCGACGCTGTACACCTCGCTCGAACCCTGCTCGCCGCGCGCTTCCCGGCCACTGAGCTGCACGGACCACATCCTCGCGGCCGGCATCCCGCGGGTCGTGCTGGCGCTGCGTGAGCCGGCGCTGCTCGCGGTGTGCGACGGCGCCGACCGGTTGCGCGCCGCGGGGGTCGAGGTCGTCGAGCTGCCTGAACTGGGCGCACAGGTGCGCGAGGTCAACTCCCACCTGCTGGGTTGACGGGCGCGGACGAGGGCGGCGCCCGCGCCTGCCGGAAACCGCCCTGCGGATGCTTGAGCGGTGATCCCGCCGTGGATACTTGAGCCATGGCCTACGAAGATCTGCGCTCCTTCCTGCGGACGTTGGAGCGCGAGGGGGAGCTGCGCCGGATCAAGGCCCAGGTCGACCCGTACCTGGAGGTCGGCGAGATCACCGACCGGGTGCAGAAGGCGCACGGCCCCGCGCTGCTGTTCGAGAACGTCAAGGGTTCGGACCTGCCGTTGGCGATGAACGTGTTCGGGACGCGGCGCCGGCTGTGCCTCGCGCTGGGCATCGAGAGCCTCGACGAGATCGGCGAGCGGATCGGAGAGCTGCTCAAGCCCGAGCTGCCGCACGGGCTGTCCGGGTTCAAGGACGCGCTGGGCAAGGTGGCGCAGCTGCGCTCGGTTCCGCCGAAGCACGTCAGGAGCGCGCCGTGCCAGCAGATCGTCCTGACGGACGATCAGGTCGACCTCGACGCGCTGCCCGCGTTGCACACGTGGCCGCAGGACGGCGGCGCGTTCTTCAACCTGGGCCTGACGCACACCAAGCATCCTGAGACCGGCCTGCGCAACCTCGGGCTGTACCGGCTCCAGCGGCACGACGCGCGCACCATCGGCATGCACTGGCAGATCCACAAGGACTCCACCAACCACTACGCCGTGGCCCAGCGCCGCGGCGAGCGGTTGCCCGTGGCCGTGGCCTTCGGCTGTCCACCGGTGGTCACCTACGCCGCGACGGCGCCGCTGCCGGCCGACATCGACGAGTACATGTTCGCCGGGTTCGTGCAGCGCGAACGGGTCGAGCTGGTGGACTGCAAGACCGTGCCGCTCCAGGTGCCCGCGCACTGCGAGGTGGTGCTCGAAGGCTGGCTCGAACCCGGCGTCGTGCGGCCCGAGGGTCCGTTCGGCGACCACACGGGCTTCTACACGCCGGTCGAGCCCTTCCCGGCGCTGACCGTCACCGCCGTGACGATGCGCAAGAACGCGTTGTTGCAGTCGATCGTGGTGGGCCGGCCGCCGACCGAGGACGGACCGTTGGGGAAGGCCACGGAGCGGTTCTTCCTGCCGCTGCTCAAGACGATCATCCCGGACATCGTGGACTACGATCTGCCGGAGACCGGCGGCTTCCACAACTGCGCGATCGTGTCCATCGACAAGCGCTACCCGAAGCACGCGCAGAAGGTGATGAACGCGATCTGGGGCGCGCACCTGATGTCGCTGACCAAACTGATCGTGGTCGTGGACGCGGACTGCGACGTGCACGACTACGCCGAGGTGTCCTGGCGCGCGTTCGGGAACGTGGACTACGCGCGGGACCTGCTGTTGACCGAAGGCCCGGTGGACCATCTGGACCACGCCTCGTATCAGCAGTTCTGGGGCGGCAAGCTCGGCATCGACGCGACCCGTAAGCTGCCGGGCGAGGGTTACACCCGCAGCGGGGGCTGGCCCGAGATGATCGCGCCGGACCCGGCGACCGCGGCGCTGGTGGACCGCCGCTGGAAGGAATACGGACTGTGAGCGCGACGGCCCCGGTCGAGAGCGTCGCGTCGGCTCACGGCGTCGGCGGGAAGTTCAAGGCGTTCAAGAGCCTGGTGCTGCTGGAGCACTCGGTGTTCGCGCTGCCTTTCGCGTACATCGCGGCGCTCACCGCGATGTACCGCGCCACACGCAGCGTGCACTGGCTGCAACTGCTGCTGATCACACTGGCTATGATCGGCGCGCGCACGTTCGCGATGGCGGTCAACCGGATCATCGACCGCGAGTTCGACGCGCGCAACCCGCGCACGGCCGGGCGGGAACTGGTCACCGGGGTGCTCACGGTGCGCACGGCGTGGATCGGGGCGGTGCTGGCTCTCGGTCTGTTCCTCGGCTCGGCCGCGGCACTCAATACGCTGGCTCTCGCGCTCGCGCCGGTCGCCGTCATCCCGCTGGTGGTCTACCCGTACGGCAAACGCTTCACGGACGTGCCCCATGCGCTGCTGGCGCTCGCGCAGGCGGTCGGCCCGACCGGGGCGTGGATCGCGGTGACCGGCCGGTGGTCCTGGGACGCGGTGGTGCTCGGCCTGGCGGTCGGGATCTGGATCGGCGGGTTCGACCTGATATTCGCGTTGCAGGATATCGACACGGACCGCGCGCAGGGGCTCGGTTCGGTGCCGGCGCGGTGGGGTGTGCGCACGGCGCTGATCGGTGCGCGCGCGTCGCACGCGGTCACCACGGCGCTGTTCGTCTGGTTCGGGCTGCTGACCGGCGCGGGCGTGTTCTGGTGGCTGGGCCTCGTCGTCGTCGCCGGGGCGTTCGTGTACGAACACTCCCTGCTGCATCCCGACGACCTGTCGCGGCTCAACCGGGCGTTCTTCACCGTGAACGGATTCGTGGGTATCGCGCTGTTCTGCTTCGCACTGCTGGACCTGGTGACCCGCGGGCTGCGCGGCTGACCCGCCGCCATCCGCGTCGCCCGCGTCGCCCGGGCCGCCGGGTATCGGTTTGACAGCGTGTCCGCCCGGCGCAAGACTGTCGCGTTCTGATCCAGCGAATCAATACACTTATCCATCGGGGGGATCGTGAGCAACGACAGTCCTTTCGCGGCGCCCGGAAACGAAGCGCCCGTGCCCGCGGCGGACGGCGCAACGCTGCAGGCGCCGCCGCCGACTGGGCCGGCCGCCACGGCGATGGCCGCTCCGGCGTGGCCTGCCGCGCCCGGCGCCATGGCGCCGGGGCAGGCGGGCTACGGGGGCATTCCCGCCGTACCGCCTCAGCCGCTGCGGCCCAACCGCGTCCTCGCCATCCTGCTGATCGTGGTGAGCGCGGCGTACGTGGTGCTGTGTCTGGTCGAGATCTCGGCGTTGGCGCACCGGGTCTCGCTGGCCAACCAGCTGATCTCCGACCCGACGTCGGTCACGCTCGATCAGGCGGACTCCGCTGACAGCACGGTCTCCGGCCTGAGCATCGTCGCGCTCGTGGTGTTCTTCGGCACACTCGTGGTGATGGGCATCTGGCAGAGCTCGTTACGGAAGACCTTCGGACCGACCGGCCAGTACCAGGGGATTTTGCGGCAGGGCGGTTATCAGGTCTTCCGCGTCGTGTGGCTCGTGTCGATCGCCATGTCGATCTTCCTGCGCGGCGGCGGCACGCTCGACACGCCCCAGGACGTGATCAGTCACGACCACAAGTACATGATCTACTTCGGCCTGCGCGCCGCGCTCGGCGTGCTGCTGATCTTCCTGGCCGTCCGCCTGATGCGGGTCACGCAGCGCGCGGTCACGCTCGCGCAGACCGGCTACAGCCCGGACGCGGCGCAGTTCCTCCAGCAGTGAGGACGGTCGGAAGCTGACCCGAGCGGGCCGCGCGGTGCACCACACCGTGCGGCCCGGTTTCGTTTCCGGGACGCGCACCGGCAATCATGAATCCATGACCGGAGCTCAGCAGGCAGCGCGCAAACCGTGGGTCGTCGGCGTTTCCGGCGCGTCCGGTACACCGTACGCGGCGGCCGCGCTGCGCGGCCTGTTGGAGGCGGGCGAGAGCGTCGACCTCGTGGTGAGCCGGGCGGCGCGGCTGACCATCCTGGACGAGACCGGGATCGGGTTCCGCGACGCTCAATGGCGTGACGACCTCGCGCAATGGCTCGGCTGGGACGGTGGCGGCGAGGCGGACAAGAAGGCCCGGGAACTGCTCGACGCGGTACGTTACTGGGCCGCCGGGGACCTGGCCGCCGGGCCGTCCTCGGGCAGTTACCCGGTGAAGGGCATGCTCGTGATCCCCGCGTCCACGGCCTCGGTCGCGGGCATCCGGCTCGGCCTGTCGAAAGACCTGCTGCAACGCGCCGCCGACGTCACGCTCAAGGAACGCAGACCGCTGGTGCTCGTCGTGCGGGAGACGCCGCTCAACTCGCAGACGCTGGAGCATCTGCTCGCGCTCAGCCGCGCCGGTGTAGTCGTACTGCCGGCCTCGCCGGGCTTCTACGCGGGCGCGCAGGACGTTCAGCGCCTTGTGGACTTCGTGGCCGGCAAGGCGCTCGACGTGCTCGGGGTCGAACATTCGCTGTTACGGCGCTGGCAGGGCGAACTCGGAAGCGCGCTGGCGCAGCAGGACGCGCGCCCGAGCGGACCTCGCTGAGAACGGACCCCGCCGAGCCTTCGAATCCACGCTGATCATCCCGATTTGCGCGTGAGAACGAAGGTTGTAGCGTGGATGCGGCGGCCCGTTGAAAAGCGTCTGCGCGTTATTCGCCCGGCGGCTGGCAACCCAGGTTCGGCTGCACAGGTCCGGCGACCGTGGGACCGGACCGGACACCCTCCAAGGGGGAGCAGATGGATGCCGTCGACCGCACGCTCATCGAGACGTTGCGCGCCAACGGTCGCGCCACGTACGCCGAACTGGCCCGGCTGGTCGGCCTCTCCGGCCCGACGGTCACCGACCGGATCAGCCGGCTTGAGCAGGCCGGGGTGATCACCGGATACCGCGCCGTGATCAACCCCGGTTCGGTGGGACTCGGCGTCACCGCGCTCATCGGGGTCCTGCTTTCAGACGCCGCCGACCTGGAGGACGTCGGGCGCCGGCTGCGGGACGTCCCCGAGATCGAGGACTGCTGGTTCGTGGCGGGGGAGGAGTCGTACCTGCTGAAGGTGCGGGCCGCCGACCCGGTGGGCCTGGAGAAGATCCTCGGCCGGCTCAACCGCATCCGCGGTGTCGCCCGCACCCGCACCACGGTCGCGCTGTCGACCAAGTGGGAGGGGCGCCAGCCACCGCTCGACGCGGAACAGTTGTGACGGGCCGCCCGATCCGGCTGCGGCCCGAGGCCGCTCCTGCGTCTGTCTGTGCGCCCGGCCGCGCGCCGCGGACGCCGGGCGATGACATAGGCTCGTAGTTCAGTCGACCCTTTCACGCCATCAGGGAGGCCGTGAGCCATGGACGCCGGACTCAAGCGCGAGCTCGAAGAGAAGGTGCTCGCCGGGCAGCGGCTGAGCTTCGATGACGGCGTGGCCCTGTACGCGGCCGACGACCTGGCCTGGCTCGGCGAGCTGGCCCACCACGTGCGCACAGTGAAGAACGGCGACCGGGTGTACTTCAACGTCAACCGGCACCTGAACATGACGAACGTCTGCTCCGCGTCGTGTGCGTACTGCTCGTTCCAGCGCAAGCCGGGCGAGAAGGACGCGTACACGATGCGTATCGACGAGGCGGTGCGGCTGGCCAAGGCGATGGAGCCGGACGGCATCACCGAGCTGCACATCGTCAACGGCCTGCACCCGACCCTGCCGTGGCGCTACTACCCCAAGTCGATCCGGGAGCTGAAGGCGGTGCTGCCCGGGGTCTCCATCAAGGCGTTCACCGCGACCGAGATCCACTGGTTCGAGAAGATCTCCGGGATGAGCGCCGACGCGATCCTGGACGAGCTGATCGACGCCGGGCTCGAGTCCCTGACCGGTGGCGGCGCGGAGATCTTCGACTGGGAGGTGCGCTCGAAGATCGTGGATCACGCGACGCACTGGGAGGACTGGTCCCGCATCCACCGGCTCGCGCACGGCAAGGGGCTGCGTACGCCCTCGACGATGTTGTACGGGCACATCGAAGAGCCGCGGCACCGGGTGGACCACGTGCTGCGGCTTCGCGAGCTGCAGGACGAGACCGGCGGGTTCGCCGTGTTCATCCCGCTGCGCTTCCAGCACGACTTCCACGACTCGAAGGACGGCAAGCAGCGCAACCGGCTGATGACCCAGCCGATGGCGACCGGGGCCGAGGCGCTGCGCACCTTCGCGGTCTCCCGGCTGCTGCTGGACAACTTCGACCACGTCAAGTGCTTCTGGGTCATGCACGGGCTGACGACCGCCCAGCTGGCGTTGAACCACGGCGTGGACGACCTGGACGGCTCCGTGGTCGAGTACAAGATCACGCATGACGCGGACCGGTTCGGCACCCCGGACAGGATGACCCGCGAGGACCTGCTGGAGCTGATCCGCGACGCCGGGTTCACGCCGGTCGAGCGCAACACGCGCTACGAGGTGGTGCGGGAGTTCGCCGGACCGGACCCGGACCGGCGCGAGCAGCCGCAGGCGATGAGCTTCGGCTGACCGCCGCGACCATGAAATTGCATGCGTCATGCGGAAAGTTCATGCATACTTGACGCATGACGCTGGAATTCGCGGTCGACCCCGAGCTGACCGAGACGCTGCGGGCGCAGATCCTCGCCTGCTGGACCGAGGTGTCCAACGCCGGCGGCGCGGTGGGTTTCGTGCCGCCGGTCACGACGGAGGACGTGCGGCCGGACGCGGAAAGGCTCTACGCGGCCGTCGAAAGCGGCCAGGACCGGTTGATCATCGGGCGCGAGACGGGGGCCGCCGCAGCGGGCGCGGCGGACGGCGGGCGGCTGGCGGCGGTGGCCACCCTCTCGGGCCACCTGTTCCGGCTCACCGACCACTGGCGCACGGTCAAGCGGGTGATGGTCCATCCGGACTTCCAGGGGCGCGGTTACGGTCTGTCACTGATGGCCGAGGTGGAACGGGTGGCGCGCGCGATGGGCCTGGAGATGATCACCCTGGACCTGCGCGGCGGCACCGGCAACGACGCCTTCTACAAGAAGTGCGGGTATGTCGAATTCGGCCGCCTGCCCGGGGCGTTGCGGCTGAGCGCCGATGACTACCGGGACCGGATCTACATGGTGCTTCCTCTGCGCGAATGAACCGAGCGGGAAGGTGTCTCCCGCGTCCGACACCTGGGGATCGGCGCCCGGCGGGCGTGGGGTACCGTGAAATCGTCGCGCGAAAAAAGGTTGCGCCCGCCAGGGCAGCGGTATCACTAGGGGTTGCGATCATGAGCGAGCGAGTCGGCGAGAAGCAGGCCACAGCCACAGCCACGGCGCGCGCCGCGAACGCCGCCACGGCGGACAAGTCGCCCCCGCTCCCCGAGGCCACGCAGCGCCAGCCCGCGCTCGAGACCCGCCACGCGGTGCTCCGGTACACCACGCTGCGGCTGGCGCTCTTCCTGGCCGCGCTCGTGGTGGTGTGGGGTATCGCAGTGGTCTTCCACATGGACCTCGGCTCCCAGCTGTCCCGGCTCACCCTGCTCGCGGTATCCCTGCTGCTCTCCAGCGCCGCGTCGTTCATCGTGCTGTCCAAGCAGCGCGACGCCATGTCCGCCGGGATCGTCGCCCGCACGCAGCGGCTGGGCAGGAAGTTCGACGACGCGGCATCCTTCGAGGACGAAGAGTGACCGGATTGTCGCGCAGTGTGCGTTCCGTGCGGGTGATTGCTGACGGTGCATCACCTTGGCGTCCCGATCGCGGCCGCTCGCGGTCGGCGGCGTAGTGTGCTGAGCGTGGACAAACCGCGAGTCGGACACATCCAGTTCCTCAACTGCGTACCCATCTACTGGGGCCTCGTACGTTCGGGCGCCCTGCTCGATTTGGACCTGATCAAGGACACCCCGGAGCGGCTCTCCGAGCAACTGGTCGACGGCCGGCTCGACATCGGCCCCATCTCCCTGGTCGAGTACCTCCGCCATGCGGACGACCTGGTCGTGCTGCCTGACGTCGCCGTCGGTTCCGACGGACCGGTGATGTCGTGCAACCTCGTCTCACAGCTGCCGCTGCCCGACCTCGACGGCGAGCGCGTCGCCCTCGGCTCGACCTCGCGCACGACGGTGCAACTCGCCCGGCTGGTGCTGCGCGAGTGCTACAACGTCGAGCCCGCCTACTACACCTGCCCGCCGGACCTGGCCCAGATGATGCAGGAGGCCGCCGCCGGGGTCCTGATCGGGGACGCGGCGCTGCGCGCGTCCCTGCACGAGGCGCCGCGGCTCGGCCTGCGCGTGCTCGACCTGGGCGAGGCGTGGAAGGACTGGACGGGTCTGCCGATGGTCTTCGCCGTGTGGGCGGTGCGCCGCGACTTCCTCGCCCGCCAGCCCGCGCTCACCCGCGAGGTGCACCGGGCCTTTCTACGCTCCCGGGACCTGGCGATGGCCGAGGTCGACAAGGTCGCCGCGCAGGCGACCCGCTGGGAGGCGTTCGACGCGGCGACCCTGGAGCGTTACTTCACCACGCTCGACTTCTCCCTGGGCCCGCGGCAGCTGGCCGGCGTGCGGGAGTTCGCCAGCCGGGTCGCCGCGCAGATCGGGGTGGACCCGCGGGTGCGCATCGACCTGCTCGCCGACGACCCGGACGCCACGGCCGCGTAGGCTGGGGACGGCATTGAACGCTCTTCGAATTCAGCCGGGGCTCGGGGCGGCCATGGGCTTCGCGCCGCTTCGCGCCGGGTGCCCGCCACGGTGACCGGCGCCGCGCTCCAGGCTGAGTTCGACGAGGGGGATTCGACCCGGAAGGTCGGTAGGGAACAGATGGTTTCGCTCGGCACCGAACTGCAGGACGCCCTCGACCGCGCCGCCGACGGCGGCCGGATCAGCGAGCAGGAGGCCCTGGAGCTCTACCGGCACGCCCCGCTGCACGCGCTCGGCCGCGCGGCCGACGCCGCGCGCCGCAAGCGCTTCGCCGGCACCGCGGACATCGCGACGTACATCATCGAGCGGAATATCAACTACACCAACGTGTGCGTCACGGCGTGCAAGTTCTGCGCGTTCTACGCCCCGCCCAAGTCGGAGAAGGGCTGGTCCCGCGACCTCGACGAGATCCTGCGCCGCTGCGGCGAGACGGTGCAGCTCGGCGGCACCCAGATCATGTTCCAGGGCGGCCATCACCCGGACTACGGCGTCGAGTACTACGAGACCGCGTTCCGCGCCATCAAGGCCCAGTACCCGCAGCTGGTGATCCATTCGCTCGGCGCGTCCGAGGTGCAGCACATGGCCAAGGTCTCCGGCGTGGGCATCGAGGAGGCGATCGCCCGGCTCAAGACGGCCGGCCTGGACTCCTTCGCCGGCGCGGGCGCGGAACTGCTGCCCGCGCGGCCGCGCAACGTCATCGCCCCGCTCAAGGAGTCCGGCGAGCGCTGGCTGGAGATCATGGAGAGCGCGCACCGCCTCGGCCTGGAGTCCACCTCGACCATGCTGATGGGCACCGGTGAGACCAACACGGAGCGGATCCGGCACATCGCGATGATCCGCGAGGTGCAGGACCGCACCGGCGGTTTCCGCGCCTTCATCCCCTACACCTACCAGCCGGAGAACAACCATCTCAAGGGCCGCACTCAGGCCACCACGATCGAGTACATCCGGATGATCGCGATCGCCCGGCTGTTCCTGCACAACGTCGCGCACATCCAGGGCTCCTGGCTGACGGTCGGCAAGGAGGCCGGGCAGTTGACGTTGCACTACGGCGCGGACGACCTCGGTTCGGTGATGCTGGAGGAGAACGTGGTCTCCTCGGCCGGCGCGCGGCACCGCTCCAACCGCATGGAACTGATCAACCTCATTCGCACCGCCGGACGCGTCCCCGCGCAGCGCGACACGCTCTACAACCACCTGGTCGTGCACACCGACCCGGCCGACGACCCCGTCGACGACCAGGTGCGCTCACACATCGCCTCCACGGCGCTTCCGCTGGTCGAGGTCGGCTGACCGGCGCCGGGAGACATCGCGAGTCGCCGCGACCGGCCCGCCGGCCGGACCGCCTGGCGGGCGGGCGCCGCACAAGGTTTCGGTTCGCTGGAGGAGCCGTGTCGTTCGGTCGGGCCCCGCTGAATCCTGATTAGGATGCGCGGGTGAGCGTATCGGTCGGTCGCGCACGGATTCCTGATCCCCGGGCGCTGCGGTCTGGAGGTTCCGCGACCGCGCCGACCGGCTCCAGCCGGTCCGGGAGCGCTGCTCTCCTGCCGGCCGCCGCGGTCCTCCTCGGCGTCGTCGTTGCGATCGTGGCGGCCGTGGCGACCGGCGGCATCTCGATTCCGCACAATGACGGCTGGTCGTACAGCCGCGCCGCGCAGGTCTTCGCTCGTACCGGGCACGTCCGATTGTTCAACTGGAACAAGATGGGGCTGGTCGGGATGTTCATCCCGCTCGGTCCGCTGGGCGCGTCCGTCACCGTTCAGCAGTGCTTTGTCGCCGCGCTCGCGATCGTCGGGCTGCTTGCGGGATACGACGTGCTGCGGCCTATGCTCGGCAGCCGCCGCGCCGGCCTCGGCACGCTCGTCATCGCGCTGTGGCCGTCGTTCGGATTGCTCGCCACCTCGTTCCACACCGATATCCCAGCCTTCGCCGCCATCACCCTGACGCTGGCCTTCGGCCGCAGGGCGCTCGATCTCTGCTCGCCGTGCCGGCTGTACGCGGCCTGCCTGGTCGGCCTGTGGGGCGCGACGATCCGCGAGCAGGCCCTGGCCGCGCCGGCGGCCGTGCTTGCCGCCGCCCTCCTTCGGCCCGAGACGCGCCGCGCGCTGGGTCTCACCCGCATCCTGGCCGTCGGCGTGGCACTGATGGCCGGCCTCGGCGCGTTCGAACTGTGGCGGCGCGGCGTTCCCGGTGGCGGTGCGCCGCCGTTCGCGAACAGCATCCTGACCACACGGCTGGTCACCGCGCAGGCCGGCGAGGCGTGGCTGACGATCTCACTCGGCGTCAGCCCGGCCGTATTGCTCGGGTCGCGGCCGCTGCGCTGGTCGCGACCCGCCCGAGTGGCCGCACTGCTGGCGTTGTGCGGCTGCGTCGCATCGGCTCTCGCCAACCCGCCGTTCCTCGGCAATTACGTCGACCGCACCGGCGCTTACGCGAGCGCGTACCTCGGAAGCCGCCCGCGGATCTTCCCTCACCTCGCCTGGGACCTGCTCATCGTCCTGGCCTGCGTCTCCGGGGCGCTGCTTGCCGGCTTGGCGGTCGAGCGCGTCCGCGGGCTGCGTGTCGAGGTCAGCTTGTTCGCGCTGCTGACGTTGCTGGGTTCCGCCATGGAAGTGGGCCAGGGCACTGCTCTGTTCGATCGCTACATGCTTCCGCTTGCGCTGCCGGCTGTCGCCCTCGCGCTGCTCGACCCGATCGGCCTGGAAGCGATCGGCCTGGAAGCGATCCGGCCGCGACTGGTGCGCGTGGCCGTATCAGCGGCAGCGGGCGCCCTCATGGCCGGTACCGCGCTGCTGATCACCATAAGCACACTGGTTTTCGACAGTGCGGTCTGGAACGCGGCGCAGCATATCGTCGACCGCGGTTCGGCCTCCGCCGGATATGTCGACGCGGGCCTGGACTGGGCCGGCTGGCACTCGACGACCGGGATGGGCGAGAGCCCCGCCGCCGATGCGGAGTTCGGCATCTACCGGCGGGACGCCTTCCTTTCGAACCATCAGCAGTGCTACGTGGTCGCCGCTTCGCCGCAACGCGACGTCGGCTGGACTCTCGTCGAGACGCCCCGGTACCGCAGATACGGCCTCTTCGGCGCCGCTCACCTGTACGTTTACCGGACCGCTGAGACCCCGTGTCACGATGGGGGCGGCCCTTCCCGAAGGGGCTCGGCCGGACCCCGCCCGATCCAATAGGCTCATCGCATGCTGACACTGCACAGTGCGCCCGTCGTCGTTCCCGTCACCCGTGAGCCGATCGTGGACGGCGCCGTGCTGGTGGACGGTGACCGGATCGCGGCCGTCGGCCCGCGCGGGCGGCTCGCCGCGCAGCATCCCGGCGCGCGGGAGCGGGTCTGGACGGGCATGCTGACCCCCGGGCTGGTCAACGCGCACGCGCACCTTCAGTACACGGACTTCGAGGAGCTCAACGCGCTCGGCGAGCCCTTCCCGGTGTGGCTGGGCCACATGGTCGCCAAGCGCTCCACCTTCGACGACGCGCTATGGCAGGAATCCGCCCGCCGCGGGCTGCACCTGATGTTCCGCAGCGGCACCACGGCCGTGGCCGACATCGTCACCGAGCCCGCGGTTCTCGGTCCGACCGCCCGCAGCGCGATCGCCGGGATCTCCTACCTGGAGGCGGTCTTCGAGGACGCGCGCAGCTGGTCGGACTCCGGCCGCGCCCGCATGCTGGCCGCGCTGGACGCCGCACCGTCCGGTCGCACCCTCGGGCTGTCGCCGCACACCCCTTACACGATCTCGACCTCGGTCTTCGTGGACTGTCTCGCCATCGCCCGCGAACGCGGGCTGCGCACCCACACGCATGTGGCCGAGTCCCCGGCCGAGGTTCAGTACGTGGCCACCGGCGGCGGTCCGTTCGCGCAGGACATGCTGCGCTTCGGCAAGGCGATGGAGCTGATCCGCGACGGAGGCAGCGGCCTGAGTCCGGTCGGGTACCTCGACAAGATCGGCGCTCTCGGCCCCGACGTGCACGCGGCGCACTGCGTGCACTGCGATGCGGCGGACCGTGACGTGCTTCGCGCCAGGGGCGTCTACGCGGCGTTGTGCGTCAGGTCGAACCGCATCCTCCAGGCCGGCGAGCCGCCGGTCGCCGAATACCTGGCCGAGGGCTCGCCGTTCGCGATCGGCACCGACTCCCTGGCCTCCAGCCCGAGTCTCGACCTGCTGGAGGAGGCCGCGACGCTGCGGGATCTCGCGCTGGTGCAGGGCTACACCGAACCGGACCTCGACCGGCGGATCGTCGAGGCCGCCACGCTCGGCGGCGCGGCGGCCATGAGCCTGTCGGACGTCGGGCGGCTCGAGGAGGGCGCCCGCGCGGACCTCGCGGTGTTCGAGGTTCCGGCGCTCGAAGCCGTGGCGGGCGCCGACCCGCGCCAGGTCTACTCGGCACTGCTGGACGCCGCAGCCGCCAAGACGCACCGCTGCCTCGCGACCGTGCTCGGCGGCACGATCGTGCACCGCGCAATGCCCGGCTCGTCCGATTAGGGCCGATGCTCGGGTCAGGCGCGGGCGCGGTGCAGGGCGACGATGCCGCCGGTCAGGTTGCGCCAGGCCACACCTGACCACCCGGAAGCGCGGATGAGCGTCCCGAGCCCCTTCTGGTCGGGCCAGGCGCGGATCGATTCGGCGAGGTAGATGTACGCATCCGGATTCGACGCGACCCGCTGCGCGATCGCCGGGAGTGCCCGCATCAGGTACTCGATGTAAACCGTGCGCAACGGCCCGTTGGTCGGATGTGAGAACTCGCACACCACCAGGCGCCCGCCCGGCTTGGTCACCCGGCGCAGTTCGCGCAGCGCGGCCGTCGTGTCGGTGATGTTGCGCAGCCCGAAGGAGATCGTCACCGCGTCGAAGGCGCCGTCGCGGAACGGCAGCCGCAGCGCGTCGCCGGCGATGAAGGCCGTCTGCGGATTGCGCTGCCGGCCGACCCCCAGCATGCCGAGGGAGAAATCACAGGCCACCACGGACGCCCCGGCCTGCTGGAACGGAATCGACGAGGTGCCGGTCCCGGCAGCGAGATCGAGGACTCGCTCGCCCGGATGCGCGTCGACCGCCGCTGCCACCGCTTGCCGCCAAGCGCGCGTCTGACCCATCGACAGCACGTCGTTCGTCAGGTCGTACCGGTCCGCCACACCGTCGAACATCGCGGCGACTTCGTGCGGTTCCTTGTCCAGGAAGGCTCTGCTCATGGACCTATCCTGGCACCTTCGAAAGAAAGTAGGACGCAGGCGGTGTCTTTCCAGCGTCACTCGGAAGAGTGTCACACCGACCGCCCCGGGACTCGCCGGGGACTGCTGCGGGCACTCGCGTCCGCGGCCGGGCTCGGGCTGGCCCTGACCGCGGCGACCGCGTGCAGCGGCGCCGGCGGCGCTCCTGCCACGGCGGGCTCGGCCGGGGGCAACGCGACGGCCGCCGCCTCGCCGTCGCCCAGCCTGAGCGACGTCGCGGCGGAGAACGCCAAGCCCGGCACGACGGCCTGGAACATCCCGGCCGGTGCTGTCGGCCCGCAGAACGCCATCCAGGGCTACACGGACCAGGCATCGGTGACGCCGGGCCAGTCTTTCAAGCTCTTCGTCTCCACCACTGCGCCCGCGTTCACCGCGACCGCGTACCGCATCGGTTACTACAGGGGCACGAACGGACGCCAGATCTGGCAGTCCTCGAGCACTCCCGGCAAGCTACAGACCGCGCAGAGCATCACGCCATCCACACACACCGTCGAGTGTGAGTGGTCGCCATCGCTGACCGTCTCCACCGCGTCATGGCCGCCCGGCGATTACTTGATCAAACTCGTCGCCTCGAACGGTCACGGTCAGCGATACGTACCGCTCACCGTGCGCTCCACGGATACGGCCGGGAAGATCGTCCTCGTCGCGGGAATCACGACCTGGCAGGCGTACAACGCCTGGGGCGGTTACTCGCTCTACCACGGGCTGACCGGCTCCGGGGACCGCGCGCGCGCCGTCTCCTTCGACCGGCCCTACCTCGATCCGGACGAGGAGGCGGGCGACGGCCTCTTCTTCCCCTTCGACCAGGGGCTGGTGACCTTCGCCGAGGAACACGACCTGCCGGTCGCCTACGCGACCGATCTCGAACTGGAGACCGATCCCGCCCTGTTCGCACACGCCGCCGCGATCGTCACCGACGGGCACGACGAGTACTACTCGGCCGCAATGCGCCAAACCCTCACCGCGGCGCGCGGCGCGGGGACGAACCTCGCGTTCCTCGGCGCGAACGCGATCTTCCGGCACGTCCGCTGGGGCTCGACCCGGGTCGGAGCGGATCGCCTGATCATCTGCTACAAGGACGCCGCCTCCGATCCGATGTTCTCGACGGACAAGACGCAGACCACGCAAGACTGGCGGGACGGACCCGACCCGCGCCCTGAGAACGTCCTGACCGGCGCGTACTACCAGTGCAACCCGGTCGACGCGCCGTATGTCGTCTACGACCCGGCGAACTGGATCTTCGCCGGGACGGGTGTGAGCAAGGGCACACGCTTCCCCGGTCTGGTCGGACCCGAGTACGACCGCGTCGTCGACATCCCGACCACGCCGCACCCGATCGAGGTGCTCAGCCACTCTCCGCTGACGTGCGACGGTCACAGCGGTTATCAGGAGTCGGCGTATTACACGACGTCCTCCGGCGCAGGGGTCTTCGATGCGGGCACCATGCGCTGGGTGTGCGCGCTCGGCAATCGCTGCGCATCGCACCTGAACGAGGCCGGTCGTGCCTTCGTACGCACCGCGACGCTCAATCTCCTCACCGCCTACGCGCAGGGACCGGCAGGCAAGATCCACGCTGCTCACGACAACACCGCCGCCGACGGTGTACCGCACTCCGGTGGGCCGGGTATCGACTGATCATCGCGCGTTCTCCGCTGATCGCAGACGGGCCGGTGCGCGCCATCGCGTCACCGGCTCTGTCTAGACTGCTTCCGTGCCGACTGAACACGCCGCCGCGCAGGACCGCGCCGCCTCCGAGAACAACGCCGACGCGATCGTCGTCGGCGCCGGGCCGGCCGGAGCGGCCACGGCCTACCACCTCGCCCAGACCGGGCTCGATGTGCTGTTGCTGGAGAAGACCGAGTTCCCGCGCGAGAAGATCTGCGGCGACGGCCTGACCCCGCGCGCGGTCACCCAGTTGATCCGCATGGGCATCGACACCTCGCCGGAAGCCGGTTGGCTGCACAACAAGGGCCTGCGCATCATCGGCGGGGGCCGGCGCCTGGAGCTGGAGTGGCCGGAGCTGGCCTCGCACCCGAACTACGGTCTGGTACGCCCGCGCTCGGACTTCGACGAACTGCTGGCCCGCCAGGCGCAGAAGGCCGGAGCGCGGCTGCTGGAGCAGTGCAACGTCACCGGCCCGATCCGGGACGAGCGCACCTCGCGGATCGTCGGGGTGACCGCGAAGCTCGGTTCGCAGAAGCGGGAGACGGTGTTCCGCGCGCCGATCGTCGTCGCCGCGGACGGCAACTCCACGCGGCTGTCCATCGCGATGGGCCTGCACAAGAGGGACGACCGGCCGATGGGCGTGGCGTACCGGGCTTATTACCGCAACCCGCGGCACAACGACGACTGGCTTGAATCCTGGCTCGAGCTGCGGGACGCCGAGCACCCCGACCTGCTGCTGCCCGGTTACGGCTGGATCTTCGGCATGGGTGACGGCACGTCCAACATCGGCCTGGGCATCCTCAACACCTCGACCGCGTTCGGCAGCGTGGACTATCGCGACATGATGCGCCGCTGGCTGGCCACGACCCCGCCGGAGTGGGAGCTGACCGAGGAGAACCGCACCGGCCCCATCCGCGGCGCGGCGTTGCCGATGGGCTTCAACCGCAAGCCGCACTACACCCGCGGCCTGCTGCTGGTCGGCGACGCGGGCGGCATGGTCAACCCGTTCAACGGCGAGGGCATCGCGTACGCGATGGAGTCCGGGGAGATCGCGGCGAAGGTCATCGCGCAGGCCCATTCGCGCCGGACCGCCTATGACAGGGAACTGGCACTGTCCGACTATCCCAAGGTGCTGAGCCAGACCTACGGCGGTTACTACACGCTCGGCCGGCTGTTCGTGGGCCTGATCGGCAATCCGAAGGTCATGCGCGTGGCCACGCAGCGCGGTCTGTCCCACGCGATGCTGATGCGGTTCACGCTCAAGCTGCTGGCGAACCTGACCGACCCGCGCGGCGGCGACGTGATGGACCGGATCATCAACGGCCTGAGCAAGGTCACACCCAGCGCATAGCGGTGTGGATCCGCGCGCCGCGCTCCGGACGCCATCCGCGTGCCAGTCCGCAGGGTCCGCGCGCTGTCCAGCACTACCGACACGCGGTGCTGCCGACGGGGTGGGCTGGCTGACTTGTGACGGATCCGGCCGCTAGGATTGATCGTGTTCTCGGCAGTGAAGAGTCGTCAATCCGAGCGGGCGGCCCACGAACAACCAGGGAGGCAGCGTCATGGCGTACTCGACCCAAATGGCCGCAGCGCTGTCCGGTGCAACCAGGGCCAGATCCGCAGTTGGCGACAGGACCGTGGCTCCGGCCCCTTTCTTCACCCCGAGCTGGGAATAAAGCCTCGTGCGCTCTACTCGTTTCGGGACATACTCGCGCTGCGTGCGTTCGCCCGGCTGCGTGAAGAATTCTCGCTCCAAGCCCTGCGCCGCGCGGTGGGTAATCTCCGTGAACTAGGTGAGATCGATCACCTGTCCGCATACAGTCTCGTCGCGGAGGGCAAGTCGATCGTCTTGTACGAGGATGACGAGCATGGCACTGATCTGCTGAAGACGCCTGGTCAACGGGTAGTCGCGACCCTCGCGGACATCATGGCGCCCTTTACTCCGCGTCCGGGCGTGATCGTTCCTCACCTGCTGCACCCATATGACCACGTCTCACTGGACCCGGAGACACAGGGTGGACAACCCGTGATCACTGGAACTCGGGTCCCGAGCGAGGAAGTCGCCGCCTTGTTGCGCGACGGCGTCCCGGCCGAAAAGATCGCCGAATACTATCCGTCGGTCAATGCCGAAGCCGCGCGGGATGCCGAACGCTTCGCCCGATACGTCGGCAGCTACTCCACCGGAAGTCGTGCTGCTTGATGTGGGTCCTCGTCGATGAGAACTCCGCCTGGCGTCCCTAAGCGTGCACCCTGATCGTCATGAGCGGGACACGCGGGCTTGGCTGTGACGACGACACCCGGCCGTTTGTGAGCAGCCGTGCGCGCGAGTGCACAAGCGCCCACCGTGATCGGCTTCTACCTGACGTAGAGCTTCGAATCAAGTCGGACGTCCGGATCCTGAGAGGACTTTCGCCTCTTACATCCGGCGGTCCACGCGTTCGCGAACACGTTCCACGGCGGTGTCACGGGCCCGTGTGAAGATCGTCACAAGCCTGTCTCAACGACCAACTGACTTGTCCAAATGCGCCCTGACCTGGGCGTGATTGAGATCACACAGCGCGTGGGGCCAGGCAAGAGCTAGGTTACGGATCAACGGGCCGCCTAAAGGGGGCCCCGTGGCGAGTATCACATCGCCCAGGCCGTAGGATTGCCGTCGATCGGCAGTACCGACGGCCGATTCCGCCCCCGGCTTGTGAACGGCTTCACGAGGCGGGCCGGTCAGGGGGCGGCTGCCACCCGTCGACGAGGACGCCGGCGGACTACGACTAGCGGCGGAAAGGTGGCGGCACGCGTGGACACGTACGTGCCGATCCTGGCCCTGGGCCTGATCGCGGCGGCGTTCGCGATCTTCTCGGTGGTCATCGGCTCGCTTACCGGTCCGAAACGGTACAACCGGGCCAAGCTCGACAGCTACGAGTGCGGCATCGAGCCGACCCCGCAGCCGGTCGGCGGCGGTCGGTTCCCGGTCAAGTACTACCTGACCGCGATGCTCTTCATCGTCTTCGACATCGAGATCGTCTTCCTCTACCCGTGGGCCGTCGCCTTCGACGCGCTCGGCTGGTTCGGGCTCGCGGAGATGGTCCTGTTCGTCCTAACCGTCCTGGTCGCTTACGCCTACGTGTGGCGGCGCGGCGGCCTGGACTGGGACTGAAAGGTTCTGCGATGGGCCTAGAGGAGAAGCTCCCGAGCGGGTTCATGCTCTCCACGGTGGAGGGACTGGCCGGGTACATGCGCAAGGGCTCGCTGTGGCCCGCCACCTTCGGGCTGGCCTGCTGCGCGATCGAGATGATGGCCACCGGGGCCGGTCGCTACGACCTGGCCCGCTTCGGCATGGAGGTCTTCCGGGCATCGCCGCGTCAGGCCGACCTGATGATCGTGGCCGGCCGGGTGAGCCAGAAGATGGCCCCGGTGCTGCGCCAGATCTACGACCAGATGCCCAACCCCAAGTGGGTGATCGCCATGGGCGTGTGCGCATCCTCCGGCGGGATGTTCAACAACTACGCGATCGTGCAGGGCGTCGACCACGTCGTGCCGGTGGACATCTACCTGCCCGGCTGCCCGCCGCGGCCGGAGATGCTGATGGACGCGATCATCAAGCTGCACGCCGAGATCCAGGCCATGCCGCTGGGCGTGGACCGGGAGAAGGCGGCGCGCGCGGCGGAGCAGGCCGCGCTCAAGGCACTGCCCACCATCGAGATGAAGGGGCTGCTGGCGTGAGCGGCGAAGAAGCGGCCGTCGAGAAGCCGCAGCCGCTGGCCGTGCAGGAGGCTGAGATCGTCGCGGTCCGCAAGGGCATGTTCCCGAGCGGCGGCGCCGGTTTCCGCAGCGGTGGCGGCGACACCTCCGGCTACGGCCGGCTGGAGCGCAGGATCGAACTGCCTGGACAGTCCCCGCGGCCGTACGGCCCGGGGGACTCGTACGGAGCCTTCGACGAGATCGAGAACGAGCTCTTCGGCGCGCTCGACGAGCAGGGCTTGGCCCCCGAACTCGCCATCGAGCGCGTGGTGGTGCATCGCGGCCAGATCACCTTCCAGGTCCGGCGCGAACACCTGGTGCAGGTGGCACGGACGCTGCGCGACGACCCGGCGCTGAGATTCGAGCTGTGCCTCGGCGTGTCCGGCGTGCACTTCCCGTACGAGACCGGGCGCGAACTGCACGTGCTGGTGCCGCTGATGTCGATCACGCACAACCGGCGCATCCACCTGGAGACCACCTGTCCCGACAGCGACCCGCACATGCCGTCGCTGTACAGCGTGTACCCGGCCGTGGACTGGCACGAGCGCGAGACCTGGGACATGTTCGGGATCGTCTTCGACGGCCACCCGTCGCTGACCCGGATCCTGATGCCGGACGACTGGCCCGGGCACCCGCAGCGCAAGGACTATCCGCTCGGCGGCATCCCGGTCGAGTTCAAGGGCGCCCAGATCCCGGCGCCGGACCAGCGGAGGTCGTACCAGTGACCATTCACGCGGAGAGGGCGGCCGGCGACATGTCAGACGCCTCCAAGCCGGACGCGGGCGCACCGCCCACGACCGAGGAACTGCACGGCGACCCCTACGGCTCCGGAGACGAGCACGGCGGCCGGGTCTTCACCGTCAACGGCGGGGACTGGGACGAGATCGCCGAATCGCTCGGCGAGGCGCCCGAGGAGCGCATCGTCGTCAACATGGGCCCGCAGCACCCGTCCACGCACGGGGTGCTGCGGCTGATCCTCGAACTCGAAGGCGAGACGGTCACCGAGACCCGCGTCGGCATCGGTTACCTGCACACCGGCATCGAGAAGAACCTCGAATACCGCAACTGGACTCAGGGCACGACGTTCGTCACGCGGATGGACTACCTGACCCCGTTCTTCCAGGAGGCGGCCTACTGCCTCGCGGTGGAGAAGCTGCTGGACATCGAGGAGCAGGTCCCGGACCGCGCCAGCGTCGTGCGGGTCATGCTGATGGAGCTCAACCGGATCTCCTCGCACCTGGTGGCGATCGCCACCGGCGGCATGGAGATGGGCGCGCTGTCCGTGATGATCTTCGGTTTCCGCGAGCGGGAACTGGTGCTCGACATCTTCGAGATGATCACCGGCCTGCGGATGAACCACGCGTACATCCGGCCCGGCGGGCTGGCCCAGGACCTGCCGCCCGGCGCGGTGGACAAGGTGCGCGAGTTCCTGGCGCTGATGCCCAAGCGGATGAAGGACATCGCCGCGCTCTGCAACGAGAACGCGATCTTCAAGGGCCGCACCGAGGGCGTCGGGCACCTGGACCTGACCGGGTGCATGGCGCTCGGCATCACCGGCCCGATCCTGCGGTCCACCGGCCTGCCGCACGACCTGCGCAAGGCGCAGCCGTACTGCGGATACGAGAACTACGACTTCGAGGTCTGCACCTGGGACACCAGCGACGCCTACGGGCGTTACCGGCTGCGCATGGACGAGATCGCCGAATCGCTCAAGATCGTCGAGCAGTGTCTCGACAAGCTCAAGCCCGGACCGGTCATGGTCGAGGACAAGAAGATCGCCTGGCCCGCTCAGCTGGCCCTGGGCGGCGACGGCATGGGCAACTCGCTCGACCACATCCGGCACATCATGGGCGAATCCATGGAGGCACTGATCCACCACTTCAAGCTGGTGACCGAGGGCTTCCACGTGCCGCCCGGCCAGGCGTACGTCGCCGTCGAGTCGGCCAAGGGCGAACTGGGCTGCCACGTGGTCTCCGACGGGGGAACCCGGCCGTACCGGGTGCACTTCCGCGACCCTTCCTTCAACAACCTCCAGGCCACGGCCGCGATGTGCGAGGGCTCCATGGTGGCCGACGTGATCGTCGCGGTCGCCTCGATCGACCCCGTCATGGGAGGGGTGGACCGGTGACGGACGTGTTCATCACCAGCAATCCGCAGCTTCCCGGCGCGAACACCACGGCGCCGGCGACGCAGACTTCGTACGCTGACGCGCCGGAGGTGCGTGAGCGCTTGGTCAAGGACGCCCAAGTGCTCATCGCGCGCTACCCGCAGCCGCGTTCGGCACTGCTGCCGCTGCTGCACCTGGTGCAGTCGCAGGACGGCTACGTCACCGGCGACGGCGTGCAGTTCTGCGCCGAGATGCTGGGACTGTCCACCGCCGAGGTCTCCGCGGTCTCGACGTTCTACTCGATGTACAAGAACAAGCCGGTCGGCGACTACCACGTCGGGGTGTGCACCAACGCCCTGTGCGCGATCATGGGCGGCGACGAGATCTTCGCGACGCTCAAGGCGCACCTGGCGGTCGGCAACGACGAGCGCACCTCGCCGAGCCAGGGTGAGCGCTCGCTCACGCTGGAGCACATCGAGTGCAACGCCGCCTGCGACTTCGCCCCGGTCATGACGGTCAACTGGGAGTTCTTCGACAACATGACCCCGACCAGCGCGGTCGAGCTGGTGGACGCGCTGCTGGCGGGGCACGAGGTCAGCGCGAGCCGCGGCCCGGCGGTGTGCAGCTTCCGGCAGACCGAGCGGATCCTGGCGGGTTTCGAGGACGAGCGGCCGGACGCCGTGCACGCGGGCGGCTCGGCCGGACCGGCGAGCCTGGAGGGCCTGAAGCTGGCCCGCCAGCAACAGCAGGACTCTGACGGTGCGGAGGACCGGGCATGAGCAAGCTGTCCCCAGTGCTCTCCCGCGCGTGGGACGACCCGCGTTCCTACACGCTTGAGGGCTACCGCAGACACGACGGTTATCAGGCGATTGGCAAGGCCCTGGCCATGCCGCCGGATGACGTGATCAAGCTGGTGAAGGACTCCGGGCTGCGCGGCCGCGGCGGCGCGGGCTTCCCCACGGGCATGAAGTGGTCCTTCATCCCGCAGGGCGACAACAAGCCGCACTACCTCGTGGTCAACGCGGACGAGTCAGAGCCGGGCACGTGCAAGGACATCCCGTTCCTGATGGCCAACCCGCACGAGCTGATCGAGGGCATCATCATCGCGTGCTACGCGATCCGCGCCGACCGCGCCTTCATCTACCTGCGCGGCGAGGTGGTGCACGTGCTGCGCCGGCTCCAGGCCGCGGTGCGCGAGGCATACGAGGCCGGGTACGCCGGCAAGAACATCCTCGGCTCCGGGTTCGACCTGGAGATCGTCGTGCACGCCGGGGCCGGCGCGTACATCTGCGGCGAGGAGACGGCGCTGCTCGACTCGCTGGAGGGATACCGCGGACAGCCCCGGCTGCGCCCGCCGTTCCCGGCCATCGAAGGGCTCTACGCCAGCCCGACCGTGGTCAACAACGTCGAGTCGGTCGCCTCGGTGCCCGCGATCCTGCGCAACGGAGTGGACTGGTTCCGTTCCTTCGGCACCGAGAAGTCGCCCGGCTTCGTGCTCTACTCGCTCTCCGGACACGTCACCCGGCCCGGCCAGTACGAGGGCCCGCTCGGCATGACGCTGCGCGAACTGCTCGACCTGGCCGGCGGCGTGCGCGCCGGGCACCGGCTGAAGTTCTGGACGCCCGGCGGCTCCTCGACCCCGCTGCTGACCGAGGAGCACCTGGACGTCCCGCTGGACTTCGAGGGCGTCGGCGCCGCCGGCTCCATGCTCGGCACCCGCGCGCTGCAGATCTTCGACGAGACGGTCTGCGTCGTGCGGACGGTGCTGCGCTGGTCCGAGTTCTACAAGCACGAGTCCTGCGGCAAATGCACGCCCTGCCGTGAGGGGACGTACTGGTACGTGCAAATGCTCCAGCGGCTGGAGTCCGGCAAGGGCACCGACACCGACCTGGAGAAGCTGCTCGACCTGTCCGACAACATCCTCGGCCGGGCCTTCTGCGCGCTGGGCGACGGTGCCACCTCGCCGGTCACCTCCTCGATCCAGTACTTCCGGGACGAATACCTGGAGCACCTGCGCAGCGGCTGCTGCCCCTTCGACCCGGCGCTCTCGACCGCGTGGGCGCCCGCGCTGGCCACGACGGGAGCACGCGCATGACCGTCACGACGAACGCTGTGCCGAACCAGAACACCCCCGCGCAGGGCGGTGGCGCGGACGGCCAGGCGCCCGCGGTGCCGGAGGGCTACGTCTCGGTGACCGTGGACGGCATCCCGACGATCGCGCCCAAGGGCGAGCTGATCATCCGGGTCGCCGAGCGGATCGGCATCGCGATCCCGCGGTTCTGCGACCACCCGCTGCTCGACCCGGTCGGCGCCTGCCGCCAGTGCCTGGTCGAGGTTGAGGGGCAGCGCAAGCCGATGGCCTCCTGCACCACCACCGTCAGCGACGGCATGGTGGTCAGGACCCAGCTCACCTCTCCGGTCGCGGACAAGGCACAGCAGGGCGTGATGGAGCTGCTGCTGATCAACCACCCGCTGGACTGCCCGGTGTGCGACAAGGGCGGCGAGTGCCCGCTACAGAACCAGGCGCTGTCCAACGGCCGCGGCGAGAGCCGGTTCGCGGGCGTCAAGCGCACCTTCACCAAGCCGATCAACGTCTCCACCCAGGTGCTGCTGGACCGCGAGCGCTGCATCAGCTGCGCCCGCTGCACCCGGTTCGCCGCCGAGATCGCCGGCGACCCGTTCATCACCCTGATCGAACGCGGCGCGAGCCAGCAGGTCGGCATCTCGGTGGCCGGGGACCAGGAGTTCGCCTCCTACTTCTCCGGCAACACCGTGCAGATCTGCCCGGTCGGCGCGCTGACCGGCGCCGCCTACCGCTTCCGTGCCCGCCCCTTCGACCTGGTCTCCTCGCCGAGCGCGTGCGAGCACTGCGCCGCCGGATGCGCACTGCGCACCGACCACCGGCGCGGCAAGGTGCTGCGCCGCATGGCCGGGGAGGACCCCGAGGTCAACGAGGAGTGGAACTGCGACAAGGGCCGCTGGGCCTTCCAGTACGCGACCTCGCGCGACCGCATCCGCACCCCGCTGGTGCGCCGGGACGGCGAACTGGTGCCGGCCTCCTGGCCGGAAGCCCTCGACGCGGCCGCCCTCGGGCTGCGCGCGGCGCGCGGCGCGGCCGGCGTCCTGGTCGGCGGGCGCAGCACCCTCGAAGACGCCTACGCGTACGGCAAGTTCGCGCGCGTCGCCCTGGACACGAACGACATCGACTTCCGGGCCCGCCCGCACTCGGTCGAGGAGGCCGAGTTCCTGGCCGCGCACGTGGCCGGCCGCAGCCCGGTCACCGGCGGCCGGCTGCCCCTCACCTACCAGGACCTCGACAAGGCCCCGGCGGTGCTGCTGGTCGGCTTCGAGCCCGAGGACGAGTCGCCGATCGTGTTCCTGCGGCTGCGCAAGGCGGTGCGCAAGAACCGGCTGGCGGTGATCGCCATAGCGCCGTTCGCCACCCGCGCTCTGACCAAGCTCAGCGCCGCGCTGCTCAAGGCGGCCCCGCACACCGAGCCGGAGTTCCTGACCGCGCTCGCCGCCGGGACCGCGCAGGCCGGGCTCGACGCCGCCGGGCAGGAGGCGGCGCGGCTGCTGCGCGAGCCCGGCGCGGTGATCCTCGTCGGCGAGCGGCTGGCCTGCGTACCGGGGGCGCTGAGTGCCGCGCTGCGGCTGGCCGAGGCCAGCGGCGCCAAGCTCGGCTGGATCCCGCGGCGGGCCGGGGAGCGCGGCGCGGTCGAAGCCGGCGCGGTGTACAACCTGCTGCCCGGCGGCCGCCCGGCCGAGGACTCGCGGGCCCGTGCCGAGGTCGCCGCCGCCTGGGGAGCGCGCGCGCTGCCGACGCTGGACGGCCGCGACGGCGACGCGATCCTCGAAGCCGCCCGCGCCGGGACGATCAAGGCCCTGGTGGTCGGCGGCGTGGACCCGGACGACCTGCCCGACCCGGCCGGCGCGCTGGCCGCGCTGGAGACCGCCGGATTCGTGGTGGCGCTGGAGCAGCGGCCCTCCGCGGTGACCGAGCGCGCCGACGTGGTGCTGCCGGTGGCCGCGCTCGCCGAGAAGGCCGGGACGTTCCTGGACTGGGAGGGCCGCCCGCGCACCTTCGACGCGGCGCTCTCGCCCGACGCCGTGCAGACCGCCGGCGGCGGCATGCCCGACCTGCGGGTCCTCGACAGCGTCGCGGACGCGATGGACGTGCACCTCGGGCTGCCCGACGTCGCCACGGCCCGCCGTGAACTGGCCGCGCTCGGCCCCTGGGACGGCATCCCCGCCCCGCGGCCCTACGCGCAGGCCCGACCGCTGCCCGCACCCGCGGCCGGCCAGGCGGTACTGGCCACCCATCACCTGCTGCTCGACGACGGCCGGCTCCAGATCGGCGAGAGGTACCTGGCCGGTACCGCGCGTGAGCCGGTGGTGCGCCTCTCCGCGGCCACCGCGGCCGAGATCGGCGCGGCGCAGGGCGACGCGGTGTCGGTGTCCACGGACGCCGGGACGATCACCCTGCCGCTGGCGATCGACGCACTGCCCGACCGGGTGGTGTGGCTGCCGACGAACTCGCCGGGCTCGCACGTTCGCGCCACGCTGTGCGCGGACACCGGCGCGGTGGTCGGCATCGCGCGCGCGGTGCCGGCCGCGCTGCTCGACCCGGCAGCCGCCGCCCCGGGCGCCGTCGCGGCGAGCGCCGCCGCGCGCGTCGCGGACACTCCGAGCCAACCCACCGAGGTGGAGGGCTGATGCCGCAGTTTCCGGACGCTGTGTCCAATCAGAACATGACGAACTGGTTCCTCGGGAGCTTCGACACCCACATCCCGTGGTGGTTCATCCTGGTCGTGATCAAGGCGGTGGCCGCGTTCGCGATCCTGGTCGTGCTGACCCTGTTCAACATCTGGTACGAGCGGCGCGTGGTGTCGTTCATGCAGATGCGCATCGGCCCGAACCGGGTCGGGCCGCAGGGTCTGCTCCAGTCCCTGGCGGACGGGGTGAAGCTCGCGCTCAAGGAGGACATCGTCCCGACGAACGCCGACAAGCCGGTGTTCTGGATCGCGCCGCTGCTCTCCGCGATCCCGGCCTTCCTGGCCATCGCGGTGATCCCGTGGGGGCCGGCGGTGTCTATCTTCGGGCACTGGACCACGCTGCAACTGGTCGACCTGCCGGTCGGGGTGCTCTACGTCCTCGCCATCTCGTCGATCGGCATCTACGGCATCGTGCTCGCCGGCTGGTCCTCCGGTTCGACCTACCCGCTGCTCGGCGCGCTGCGCTCCTCCGCCCAGATGATCTCCTACGAGGTCGCCATGGGTCTGTCCTTCGCCGGCGTGTTCCTTTACGCGGGCACCATGTCCCCCAGCGGGATCGTGAACGCGCAGCAGCACGGCTGGTACTTCTACATGCTGCCGCTGTCCGCGATCATCTACATCATCGCGATGGTCGGCGAGACCAACCGGGCGCCCTTCGACCTGCCCGAGGCCGAGGGCGAACTGGTCGGCGGCTTCCACACCGAGTACTCCTCGCTGAAGTTCGCGCTGTTCTTCCTGGCCGAGTACATCAACCTGGTCACCGTCTCCGCGCTGGCCGTCACGATGTTCTTCGGCGGCTGGCGGGCCCCCGTGCCGATCAGCCTGTGGTCGGGCGCGAACAGCGGCTGGTACCCGATGCTCTGGTTCATGATCAAGCTGCTGATCTTCGTGTTCGTGTTCATCTGGCTGCGCGGCACGCTGCCGCGGCTGCGCTACGACCAGTTCATGGCCTTCGGATGGAAGGTCCTGATCCCGGTCTCCGTGCTGTGGCTGCTGGTGGTCGCGCTCTTCCGGCAGCTGCGCAACGCCGGGGACCTGGACCGGGCGCACGCGGTCCCGATCGGGATCGGCATCGCCGCGGTGTTCCTGCTGCTGGTCGTCGCGCTGGAAGTGCGCGAGCGCAACCAGATCCGGCGCACCCCGCCGCCCACCGTCCCCGACTACGAGCCGCTGGCCGGCGGGTTCCCGGTGCCGCCGATGCCCGGTCAGAGCGCCCCGGCCGTCCCGCGCCGGCCCCAGTTCGCCCGCACGGCCGCTGCGCCCGCGCCGGCTCTGAACGGCACCACCGCCGAGGAGGCGAGCACCCGATGAGCAGTGACGAGAAGGACAAGGGCACGGGCCCGCTGGCCGGGGTCGCCGGCTTCGGCGTCACCTTCGCCACCATGTTCAGGAAGGCGAACACCGAGCAGTACCCGGAGGAGAAGAATCCGACGGCGCTGCGCTTTCACGGCCGCCACCAGCTCAACCGGCACCCGGACGGCCTGGAGAAGTGCATCGGCTGCGAACTGTGCGCCTGGGCCTGCCCCGCCGACGCGATCTACGTGGAGGGCGCGGACAACACCGAGGAGGAGCGATTCTCCCCGGGCGAGCGGTACGGCAAGGTCTACCAGATCAACTACCTGCGCTGCATTCTGTGCGGGCTGTGCATCGAGGCCTGCCCGACCCGCGCGCTGACCATGACGAACGAGTACGAGCTCGCCGACACCAGCCGCCAGGCGCTGATCTACACCAAGGACCAGCTGCTGGCCGGGCTGACCGACGGCATGGTGCCCGCGCCGCACCCGATGCAGCCGGGCACCAACGAGAAGGACTACTACAAGGGCCAGGTCACCCGCGCGAGCGATGAGCAGCTTGCCGAGTACGAGCAGCGCGCGGCCGACGAGGGCGAACCGGAGGCCGTGCGATGAGCGCCGCGCTGCTCGCGACGCAGAGCGCCGCGACGCACCTGCTGGCCGGGCCGGTCACCTCGACCGGGGGCGGCGAGACCTTCCTGTTCTGGGTCGGCGCGAGCATCTCGGTGCTCGGCGCGCTGGGCCTGATCTTCTCCAAGAAGGCCGTGCACTCGGCGCTGTGCCTCGCGGGGGTGATGATCTGCCTGGCGCTGTTCTACATGGCCCAGGGCGCCGTGTTCCTCGGCGTCGTGCAGATCGTGGTGTACACCGGCGCGATCATGATGCTGTTCCTGTTCGTCCTGATGCTGATCGGCATCGACGCGCCCGAGTCGCTGACCGAGACGATCCGCGGGCAGCGCTGGGCGGCCGTCCTGGTCGCGGTGCTCTTCGGCGCGATCCTGATCGGCGTGTTCGCGCACGCGAAGCTGGGTCCGTTCGCCGGGATGGACCAGGCGAACGCCGCGGCCGGCGGGAACGTGCCGTCCCTGGCGCACCTGCTGTTCGCCCGCTACTTCTGGGCCTTCGAAGTCTCCTCGGCGGTGCTGATCACCTCCGCGCTCGGTGCGATGGTCCTGGCGCACCGCGAACGGGTCACCGCGCGCAGGACGCAGAAGGAACTGGCGGCCGACCGCTTCAAGCGGTACTCGAAGGACCCATCCGTCATCGTCACCCCGATGCCGAACCCAGGCGTCTACGCGCAGCACAACGCGGTAGACACCCCGGCACTGCTGCCCGACGGCAGCATCGCGCAGCTGAGCGTCAACGCGACGCTGCGGGCGCAGGGCGAGGTGCGTGGCATCACCCCGCTTCCCGTCCCGCTGCCGCATGAGGCCGCCGACGGGGACGGCGCGAGCCCGGCCGGGGCGAACGGCTCCGGACGGCACGAGGAGGTAGGGGCATGAACCCGGACAGCTACCTGTACCTGTCGGCGATCCTGTTCAGTCTCGGCGCGCTCGGCGTGCTGATCCGCCGCGACGCGATCGTGGTGTTCATGTGCATCGAGCTGATGCTCAATGCCGCCAACCTGGCCTTCGTCACCTTCTCCCGCATGCACGGGCGGCTCGACGGCCAGATCTTCGCGTTCTTCACCATGGTGGTCGCGGCCGCCGAGGTCGTGGTGGGCCTCGCGATCATCATCACCGTCTTCCGCACCCGCCGCTCGGCCTCGGTCGACGACGCCAACCTGCTCAAGTACTGAGAGAGGGACAGTCGACGATGCCACCCTCGACTTACGCCCCGGTCGCGGCGACCGGCGTCTTCACGCTGACCGCGTGGGTCGTCGCGCTGCCGATGATCGGGGCGGCGATCCTGCTGCTGGGCGGGAAGCGGACGAACGCCTGGGGGCACCTGCTCGGCTGCCTCGCCGCGCTCGGCTCCTTCGCCCTCGGCGCGGTGCTGTTCTTCTCGCTGCTCGGCAAGCCGGGTGACGCGCGCTCGTACGACCAGCACGTGTACACCTGGATCCCGGTGCCCGGCTTCTCCGCCGACGCGGGCTTCCACCTCGATCAGCTCTCGATGACCTTCGTGCTGCTGATCACCGGGGTCGGTTCGCTGATCCACATCTACTCGGTGGGCTACATGGCCCATGACGACAACCGCCGCAAGTTCTTCGCCTACCTGAACCTGTTCCTGGCCGCGATGCTGGTGCTGGTGCTGGCGAACAACTACCTCCTGCTGTACGCCGGCTGGGAGGGCGTGGGCCTGGCCTCCTACCTGCTGATCGGGTTCTGGCAGCACAAGCCCTCGGCGGCCGTGGCGGCGAAGAAGGCGTTCATCGTCAACCGGGTCGGCGACGTCGGGCTGTCGATCGCCGTGATGCTGATGTACACCACGTTCGGCGGTTTCGCGTTCACCGACGTGTTCAACAAGGCGCCCGGAGCCGACCGCGACACGATCCTCGGCATCGGACTGATGCTGCTGCTGGGGGCGTGCGCCAAGTCCGCGCAGTTCCCGCTCCAGTCCTGGCTGCTGGACGCGATGGAGGGCCCGACCCCCGTCAGCGCCCTGATCCACGCGGCCACCATGGTGACCGCGGGCGTCTATCTGATCGTCAGATCGCATGTCATCTTCGACATCTCTCCGAACGCGCGGCTGCTGGTGACGATCGTCGGCGCGATCACGCTGATGATGGGTGCGATCATCGGGTGCGCGAAGGACGACATCAAGAAGGCGCTGGCCGGTTCGACGATGTCGCAGATCGGATACATGGTCCTCGGCGCCGGGCTCGGCCCGATCGGCTACGTCTTCGCGATCATGCACCTGGTCACGCACGGCTTCTTCAAGGCCGGGCTGTTCCTCGGCGCCGGCTCGGTCATGCACGGCATGAACGACGACGTGGACATGCGGCACTACGGCGCGCTGCGCAAGTACATGCCCGTCACCTACGTCACGTTCGGCCTCGGCTACCTGGCCATCATCGGCTGCCCTCCGTTCTCCGGGTTCTGGTCCAAGGACAAGATCATCGAGGCGGCGTTCGCCCAGGGCGGCACCTCCGGCTGGGTGCTCGGCTGCACCGCGCTGCTCGGCGCGCTGATCACCGCCTTCTACATGACCCGCGTGATGTTGATGACCTTCTTCGGCGAGAAGCGCTGGGTCGAGGACGAGCAGGGCCATGAGGCCCATCCGCACGAATCGCCCAAGTCGATGACGATCCCGATGATCCTGCTCGCGGTCGGCTCGGTCTTCGCCGGCGGCCTGTTCTCGATCGGCTCCTCGTTCGCGAACTGGCTTGAGCCGGTCACCGGGCGCGCCGAAGGCCACTCGCCGATCAACACGACCGTGCTGTCCGTGATCACCCTCGTGGCCGTGGCGCTCGGCGTCGGATACGCCTGGCGGCTCTACGGAACCCGGACCCGGCCCGTGCCGGCGCTGGCCCCGGCCGGCTCGCCGCTCACGCGCGCCGCGCGCCGTGACCTGTACGGCGACGCGTTCAACGAGGCGGCGTTCATGCGCACCGGTCAGTGGCTGACCCGGCTGCTGGTCTACTTCGACCTGCGCGGCGTGGACGGCGTGGTCAACGGCGTCGCCGCGGGACTCGGCGGCTCCTCCAGCCGGTTCCGGCGGCTGCAGAACGGCTTCGTGCGCTCGTACGCCCTGTCCATGTTCGGCGGCGCGGCCCTGCTCATCGCGGCCCTGCTCCTGGTCAAAGCCTGAAAGGACGCTGCCCGCAGATGTCTGCCTTCCCCTACCTGAGCACGACGATCGGGACGCCGCTGCTCGGCGTCGCCGCGATCGCCGTGCTGCCGAAGGAGCGCGCGGCGCTGGCCAGGCCGATCGCGCTGCTCGCCTCGCTGGTCGCCCTCGGCTTCGCGATCGCCGACGCGGTCGCTTTCAAGACCGGCGGCCCGCGCTTCCAGCTGTCCGAGAGCTACGCCTGGATCCCCACCTTCCACGTCAACTACAGCGTGGCTGTGGACGGCGTGGCCCTGGTGCTGATCCTCATGACCGCGGTGCTCGTGCCGGTGGTGATCCTCGCCTCCTGGCACGACGCCGACGCCCGCGGCGGTGCCTTGACGCCACAGGGCTCGCCGGCCGAGTCCAAGCGCTCGGTGCGCGGCCTGTTCGCGCAGCTGCTGGCACTGGAGACACTGATGCTCGGGGTCTTCGCGGCCACCGACATCTTCCTGTTCTACGTGATCTTCGAGGCGACGCTCATCCCGGCGTACTTCCTGATCGGCTCGTACGGCGGGGCGCGCAGGTCATACGCGGCGGTGAAGTTCCTGCTCTACAACCTGCTCGGCGGTCTGCTCATGCTGGCCGCGGTGATCGGGCTGTACGTGGCGAGTACGCACTCCCCGGTCGGCGCTGCCTTCAGCTTCCAGACGCTCTCGAAGGCGGTCGGCGACGGGTCGCTGACGATGGCCGGCTCCACGGAGAAGTGGCTGTTCCTCGGCTTCTTCATCGCCTTCGCGGTCAAGGCGCCGATGTGGCCGTTCCACACCTGGCTGCCGGACGCCGCGAGCGAGGCGACGCCGGGCACCGCGGTGCTGCTGGTCGGTGTGCTCGACAAGATCGGCACCTTCGGGATGCTCCGGTTCTGTCTGGAACTCTTCCCGCACGCTTCGCACTACTTCACGCCGCTGGTGCTGGTGCTGGCGGTGATCAGCACGATCTACGGTGCGCTGCTGGCGATCGGCCAGACCGACATGATGCGGCTGATCGCGTACACCTCGGTCTCGCACTTCGGGCTGATCACGATCGGCGTGTTCGCGCTGACCGCGCGCGGCGAGGTGGGTGCGACGCTGTACATGGTCAACCACGGGCTGTCCACCGGCGCGCTGTTCCTGCTGGCCGGGTTCATGATCTCGCGGCGCGGATCGAAGTCGATCGACGCGTTCGGCGGCGTGCAGAAGGTGGCGCCGCTGCTGGCCGGCACCTTCCTGGCCGTGGGCCTGTCCTCGCTGGCGCTGCCGGGCCTGTCCTCGTTCGTGTCCGAGTTCCTGGTCCTGGTCGGCGCCTTCGAGAAGTACCCGGTCGCCGCGATCTTCGGCACCACCGCGATCGTGCTGGCGGCGCTGTACATCCTCTGGTGGTATCAGCGCACGATGACCGGTCCGGTGGCCAGTTCGGTGGAGGGTTTCAAGGATCTGAACCGGCGTGAGCTGGCCGTGATCGGACCGCTGGTCGCGCTGATCGTCGTGCTCGGCTTCGTGCCCAGCATCCTGACGAACTTCATCAACCCGGCGGTCAGCCAGATCCCGGCGCACGTGCAGATCACGCAGCAGGCGCCACACAGTGTCGCCCAAGACAGTGCCACCCAAGGGAACGGGAGCGGACAGTGATGCCGTCCATCCTCGCCGCCTCGACCGCGGCCGCGTCGAACACCGCGCCGTTCACCGCTCCGCACGTCGAGTGGGGCAAGCTCTCGCCGATGCTGATCGTGCTCGGCGCGGCGACCATGGGCGTGCTGGTGGAGGCATTCGCGCCGCGGGCGGCCCGGTACCGGCTCCAGGTCGGGCTGACGCTGCTCGCGCTGGCGGCCGCGTTCGCCGCGGTGATCGCCCTGCACGACACGCCGACGAGCGTCGCGGCCGCCGGAGCGGTCGCGGTCGACAAGACGACGCTGTTCTTCCAGGGCACGATCCTGGCCATCTCGTTCATCGCCGTGTTGGTGATCGCGGAACGGCGCACCGAGGGCGGTCAGGACGCCTTCGCGGCGCAGGGCGGCTCGGTGCCGGGCTCGCAGCAGGAGCGCGAGGCGGTGCGGGCCGGCTGGCTGACCACCGAGGTGTATCCGCTGGTGCTGTTCTCGATCGGCGGCATGCTGTTGTTCCCGGCGGCCAACGACCTGTTGACCATGTTCGTCGCCCTCGAGGTGCTGAGCCTGCCGCTGTACCTGGTCTGCGGACTGGCCCGCCACCGCCGGCTGCTCTCCCAGGAAGCCGCGCTCAAGTACTTCCTGCTGGGCGCGTTCTCCTCCGCCTTCTTCCTGTACGGGGCGGCGCTGCTGTACGGCTACGCGGGCTCGGTGCAGCTTTCGAACAGCGACCCGCACAACCCGGGTATCGCGCAGGCCGTCGCCGCGCACGCGCACGGTCCGGCGCTGCTGTACACGGGTATCGCGCTGCTGGGCATGGGTCTGCTGTTCAAGGTGGGCGCCGCGCCGTTCCACATGTGGACGCCGGACGTGTATGAAGGCGCTCCGACGCCGATCACCGGCTTCATGTCTGCCGCCACCAAGATCGCCGCGTTCGGCGCGCTGGTGCGGGTGCTGGATGTCGGACTGGCCGGTTCAGTCGACGTGTGGCGGCCGGTGATCGAGATCGTGGCGATCCTGACCATGGTGGTCGGCGGCATCCTCGCGCTGACGCAGCGGAACGTCAAGCGCATGCTTGCGTACTCGGCGATCCTCAACGCGGGTTACATCATCATGGCGCTGGTCTCGACCGGTCACGACGCGCTGGCTTCGCTGCTGTTCTTCCTGCCCACCTACGGCATCGCCCTGGTCGGCTCGTTCGCGGTGGTGACGCTCGTGCGCGACGCCGGTGGCGTCGAGGCGACCGATCTGTCGCGCTGGGCGGGGCTGGGCAAGAGCGCGCCGATTCCCGCGACGCTGATGTCGATCTTCCTGTTGGCGTTCGCGGGCATCCCGTTCACCAGCATCTTCGTGGGCAAGTTCGCGGTCTTCCAGGCCGCGCTGGCCGCGGGGGCTCCGCAGCTGGTGATCGTGGCGGTGCTGGCCAGCGCGGTGGCGGCGTTCTTCTACCTGCGCGTGATCGTGGTGATGTTCTTCTCCGACCCGATGCCGGACGGCCCGACGATCGCCAACCCGTCGATCGCGGTCAAGACGGCCCTGGCCGTGTCCGCGCTGGTGACAGTGGCGATGGGTGTGGCGCCGGCGGCGCTGCTGCACCTGTCCAACGCCGCTGCCGTGCTGGCCCGGTAGGTCTTGTTCTCGCGTCGGCGGCGGAGGGGAGATCCTCTGCCGCCGTCGCGTCTCCCCCCTCGTGGTCCGGTGCGACGGTAATGCAGGGGATGCATTAGCGTGGACCCGACGTGAGCAGCGGCCGTGAACGGAAGGCGACAGTCGTGGGCGTGCAGGTGGCGACCGAGCCGTTCCGGCTCGCGGTGACCGACGCGGCACTCGAACAGCGCATCCGCGACGGGCTCGGCCGGGTGGAGGACCTGCTGCGGGAGGCCGCGAGCAGCGACCACCCGTTCATCGGGCAGACCGCGAACCACCTGGTCGATGCCGGCGGCAAGCGGTTCCGTCCGCTGCTGACCTTGCTCGCGGCCGAGTTCGGGGACTTCGCGGCGCCCGGGGTCGTGCCGGCCGCGGCCGTGGTCGAGTTGACTCATCTGGCGACGCTGTACCACGACGACGTGATGGACGAGGCGCCGCTGCGTCGCGGGGTGCCCACCGCGAACGCGCGCTGGGACAACTCGATCGCGATCCTCACCGGCGACTTCCTGTTCGCCCGGGCTTCGCAGATCCTTGCGGATCTCGGCCCGGAGGCGGTGCGGTTGCAGGCCGAGACCTTCGAGCGGCTGGTCGCCGGACAGATCAACGAGTGCATCGGGCCGAAGGACGGGCAGGCCCCGATCGACCACTATCTCAGCGTCCTGGTGGACAAGACCGGTTCGCTGATCGCCACGAGCGCCCGCTTCGGCGCGCTGCTGTCCGGCGCGCCGGGCCCGGTGGTGGACACGCTCACCCGCTTCGGCGAGGTCTTCGGCGTGGCGTTCCAGCTTTCCGACGACGTGCTCGACATCGCCAGCGACTCGGACCAGTCCGGCAAGACTCCCGGGACCGATCTGCGCGAGGGTGTTCCCACGCTTCCGACGCTGTACGCCCTGGCGTCGACGGACCGCGAGTCGGCGCGCCTGCGCGAGTTGCTCTCCGCTCCCATCACCGATGACGCGCTGGTGCGTGAAGTCCTCGCCGACCTGCGCGTCCATCCGTCGATCGACCAGGCCAGGCAGACCGTCGCGCGCTACGCCGACGAGGCCTGTGAGCTGCTGGAGTCGCTGCCGGACAACGCGGCCAAGGAGACCCTGCTCGCCCTCTGCGAGATCGTTGGCTCCCGGACGGTCTGAGCGCCGCGTCGTCTTGTTGCGCCGTTCTGGTCGCGTGGTCTGAGTGTGCGCTCAGACGGCGAGCGCGCCGGAGCCCCGTTCCCGGGCGGTCAGGCGAGTTCCGGGACCGATTCCTCGGCGGCCGCCGGGACCTGCGCGAGCGCCCGCCGCTTGCGGGCCTGGCCCAGCGAGTCGTATGTCAGCAGGGCGAGCGCCAGCCACACGATCGCGAAGCCGACCCATTCGGTGCCGGGCACGAACTCGTGCGCGACGAACACGCCGCAGGACAGCTGCAGGACAGGCGTGATGAACTGCAACAGCCCGATCGTGGACAGCGGCAGCCGGTTCGCCGCCGCGGCGAAGAACATCAGCGGAATCACCGTCACCACGCCGCACGCGGCCAGCAGCACGGTCACCGGCCAGTGCACGTGCCCGAACGCCGCCGTGCCCCGGCTCTGCAGGAAGGCGAGGTAGGCCAGCGCGGGCAGGAACTGGAAGCTCGTCTCCACCGCCATCGACTCGGCGGCGGGGACGCCCGCCAGCTTCTTGAACAGCCCGTAGCTGCCGAAGGAGAAGGCCAGGATCAGCGCGATCCACGGGACGCTGTGGAAACCGACGACCAACTCCACGATCGCGCCCGCGCCGACGCCGACCGCGGCCCACTGCAACGGCCGCAGCCGCTCGCGCAGGATGAGCACCCCGAACAGCACGGTGACCAGCGGGTTTATGAAGTAGCCTAGCGAGGTCTCCACGACGTGGCCCTTGTTGACGGCCCATATGTACACCCCCCAGTTCACCGAGACCACGACCGCCGCGGCGCACAGCAGCACGATCTTGGCCGGCGTGCGGCGCAGCGGGGCGATCCAGGACCAGTTGCGGCGCACCGCGAGCAGCAGCGCGACCACGATCAGGGACCAGAGCATCCGGTGCGCCAGGATCTCGGTCGCGCCCGCGGGCTTGAGCAGCGGCCAGTACAGCGGGAAGAGACCCCACAGCCCGTACGCCGCCAGGCCGAATACCAGACCTTTGCGCGCTTCCCGGCCGCCGACTGCTGTCATAGGCATAAGCCTATCGCGAGTATTACCCATGGTGCCCCGCGGCGTTCTCGTCACCCCGCGTCGAGCCTCGGTTCTCGATCGCGGAGACCGAGAGACGTCCCGCCGCAGCGGCCTGACACGGTGTGGTGTGGCGGGCTACTCGTCGGCCTCGTCGTTGTCGCGCGGCAGAAGCACATAAGACGGATTCGACATGGCGAGGTAGCCTTCCATCTCGCCGACCATGCCCTCGACGCGCATCCGCGCGCCCGGCTCGATGCCCGGAATGCTGCGCCGGCCGAGGAAGACCAGCGTGATGCCGCCGGTCTGGTCGTACAGCTCCGCTTCCAAGGCGGGCGAGCCGGAAACCGGCCCGACGTACACGGACCGCACCCGGCCCTCCAGGGTCGCGCGGTTGCGCCAGCGCACCGACTTGATCGGGATCGGGGTGCCGGTCTCGATGGTCTGCGGCGGGCACTCGGCGTCCAGCAGCAGCTTCTTGGACGCCCTGGCCGCACGCGCGCGCGACGGTCCCGACTCGCCCAGCCGCCCCGCGTGCCCGCCGTGCCCGCCGTGCCCGCCGTGTCCGCCATGGCCTCCGTGCCCGCCGTGTCCGTCGCGGCGCGCTTCCAGCTCCCCGATCGCCTCGGCCACGTCGAAGGGCACGATCATGGCCGCGACGTGCGGCAGCTTCGAGACCGCTCCGGCGATCGCGTCGGCGGTGCGGTCGTGCAGCAGCCGGCTGGTGGTGTGGAAGGAACGGCGCGGCAGCAGAATGGTCACCTCCGAGCCGTACTCATCGGCGGTGCGCGCGGCCAGTTCCACCGCGGCGCGGCGCAACCGCCGGTCGGGCACCTCGATGATCTCCAGCGGCAGGTCCGCGGCCACAGACGAGTCCCAGGTGCTGCGCAGGACCTCGGCGTGCTTCGAGTCGATCATGAAGTGCACGGCGCGCAGCTCGACGGGCCGCAGCGAGCGCGCGTAGCGCAGCGCCTTGATCGCGGCCAGGTCCACGGAGTCGATCAGCACCAGCACCGTGTTGCGGGTCAGCGTCGGCAGCGAGGCCGAGGCCGGGGCCTGCTCCAGGGCGGCCGCTTCGCGCCGGTACCGCTCGTTCAGCTTGATCAGCGCGAGCACGCCGATCGGGAAGATCACCACGACCATCCACGCGCCCTCGGTGAACTTGAAGATCGCGAAGATGACGACGACGGCGAATGAGGCGACCGCCGCGGAGCCGTTGATCAGCAGTTTGACGGTGCGGTTCTTCTCCCGGCGGGTGAAGTGGTACTTGAACAGGCCCGAGGCGGCCATCACGAAGCCGGTGAACACCCCGATCGCGTACAGCGCGACCAGCCTGGTCAGGTTCCCCTGCATCCCGATGATCAGCGCGAGCGAGAGCCCGGCCAGCACCAGGATGCCGTTCGAGTAGGCCAGCCGGTGCCCGCGGTGGGTGAACTGGCGCGGCAGGAAGGAGTCCCCGGCGACGAACGAGGTCAGAAAGGGAAACCCGCTGAAGGAGGTGTTGCCGCCGGTGTAGAGGATCAGCGCGGTGGCGATCTGCACCACGGTGAGCATGAAGCCGCCGAATGCGCCGTGGCCCCAGATGAGGCTGGTCAGCTGGGCCAGCACGGTCGGGTTGCCGTTGTTGTAGGGCATCGTCTGGGCCTGCCAGGCCAGGATCGAGATGCCGAGCACCAGCGAGCCGAGGATCACCGACATGATCGTCATCGTGATCCGGGCGTTCTTCCCGGCGGGCTTGCGGAAGACCGACACGCCGTTCGAGATCGCTTCCAGGCCGGTGAGCGAGGAGCCGCCGTTGGCGAAGCCGCGCAGCATCGCCGAGACCGCGGCGAAGCTGAACACCCACTGGGTCTGCGTACCCAGCCGCAGCACGCCGCCGAACTGGTCACTGTGCAGGTTGTTCGCCTGGTGCAGATCGCCGGTGGCCAGTTGGACGAGCCCGGCGAGCACGGTGAGGCCGACCAGGACGATGTAGACATACGCCGGAGCGGCGAACGCGCGGCCGGCCTCGCGCACGCCGCGCAGGTTTCCGTAGGCGAGCAGCAGCACGATGACGACGGAGATGTAGATCTTCCAGCCGTTGATGTCGATGTTCTGGCTGATGGACAGGTACGAGGCGATGGCGTCGGTGCCTGCCGAGACCTGCACGGCCACGGTCACGATGTAGTCGATGAGCAGCGCGACCGCGGCGATCTGGGCGACGCGCGGCCCGAAGTTCTCCCGCGCGACGACGTACGATCCGCCGGCCTTGGTGTAGTGCGAGACCACGTCCCGGTAGCAGAGGGTCAGCAGCACCAGCATGCCGAGGATGACGCCGGTGATCGGCATGACGAGCATGAAGCCGAGCACGCCGAAGTAGGGGATGAGCTGGGTGAGCATCTGCTCGGAGCCGTAGGCCGAGGAGGAGATGCAGTCGATGGCCATGATGCCGAGCGCCACCGGCCGCGACAGCTTCTCGGCGTGCAGCTGGTCGGTGACCAGGGGCTGGCCGAGCAGCTTGCGCTTGACGCGGTAACCGGTGCTCTCCGGTACGGTCACGGTGGCGGACAAAGCGGGCGGGGTGGCCGTGGGCCGGGCGGACTGGGCTGCCCGGCCCGTGGTCGAGGTGGTCATCTCGCCTCTGCTGTCTCGTTCGTCGACTTCGGGCGTCGCAGTCCCGCTGCGCTCATTATGCGCAGCCGTGTCGAAGCTGGATCACCGCCCAGCTGCTTGAATCCCGCCAGAAGATATGAGCTTTGCTCAGTATCCGGCAAAGGTGCAGGCGCCGCCGGTGGTGGTCGGCGGCGCCTGCTGCGATATGGCCTGTGCGGGCCGAGCCGCGCGCGCGGGTCGCGCGCGGATCAGTTCCCGGTGATGCTCCAGGTGTCGTTTCCGGCCAGCAGGGCGGTCAGGTCGCCCCGGCCGTGCTGGTCGTGAGCCTGTTCCAGTTGCCGGTTGAGGGTCTGGTCGTAGGTGGGGCGCTGGATGTCGCGCAGGATCCCGATCGCGGTGGCGTCCAGGGTGGTCGGGTCGGCCAGGCGGGAGAGCGCGAAGGCGTGTTCGGGCCCGGAGACGTGCGCGTCGTGCACGACGGCGGGGCGCGGGTCGGACTCGGGCGCCAGGGCGTACCCGCCGGTGTCGGTACGCACCGCCTTGCGCCCGTCGCCGGTCAGCACCGGCTGCCCGTGGGCCAGCCGGATCAGGCGCGCGTCCCGGGTCGCAGGGTCCTTCACCGGGTCGAAGGCGCCGTCGTTGAAGATGTTGCAGTTCTGGTAGATCTCCACCAGCGCGGTGCCCTGGTGCGCGGCGGCCGCGGCGAGCACTTCGGTCAGGTGCTTGCGGTCGGAGTCGATCGAGCGGGCCAGGAACCCGGCTTCGGCGCCCAGGGCGAGCGAGAGCGGGTTGAAGGGGGTGTCGGGGGAGCCGACCGGGGTCGACTTGGTGATCTTGCCCTGTTCGCTGGTGGGCGAGTACTGGCCCTTGGTCAGCCCGTAGATCCGGTTGTTGAACAGCAGGATCTTCAGGTTGACGTTGCGGCGCAGGGCGTGGATCAGGTGGTTGCCGCCGATGGAGAGGGCGTCGCCGTCGCCGGTCACGACCCAGACGGACAGGTCGGGCCGGGTGACGGCCAGGCCGGTGGCGATTGTGGGGGCGCGCCCGTGGATCGAGTGCATCCCGTAGGTGTTCATGTAGTACGGGAAGCGCGACGAGCAGCCGATGCCGGAGATGAACACCAGGTTCTCCCGCTTGATGCCCAGGGTCGGCATCAGGCCCTGGACCGCGGCCAGGATCGCGTAGTCCCCGCATCCGGGGCACCAGCGCACTTCCTGATCGGTCTTGAAGTCCTTCACCGTCAGCGGCAGTGCGGCGCGCGGCGACGGCGGTACGGGCACGGGCACGCGTCCAGGTGCCGCACCGTTCGCACCGTTCGCGCCACTCGTGCCGTTCACGCCGTTCGCAGTGTCCACGCCGTTCGCCGAACCGTTCACGCCGTTCGCCGAACCGTTCACGGCGCCGTTCGCCGTGCCGTTCACGCTTGTCTCAAGCATCGCCCAACCCCTTGACCGCCGCGGTGTCCCCGATCAGACCCTGAATGACCTCGGTGAGTTCGGCCGAGGTGAACGGCAGTCCGCGCACCTTGTTGTACCCGACCGCGTCCACCAGGTACTTCGCCCGGATCAGCAGCGCCAGCTGACCCAGGTTCATCTCCGGGATCAGCACCTTCTCGTATCCGCGCAGCACCTCGCCGAGGTTGCGCGGGAACGGGTTCAGATGCCGCAGGTGCGCGTGCGCCACCGCGCCGCCCCGTGCCCGCACCTTCCGGCAAGCCGCCGCCACCGGTCCGAAGGTCGAGCCCCAGCCCAGCACCAGCACCCGAGCGTCGCCGCCCGGGTCGTCCACATCCAGCGGGGCGACCGTGTCCGCCACCCGCTCCACCTTCGCCGCCCGGGCGCGCACCATCAGGTCGTGGTTCGCCGGGTCGTAGGAGATCTCCCCGGTTCCGTCCGCCTTCTCGATCCCGCCGATCCGATGCTCAAGCCCCGCGGTGCCCGGCACCGCCCACGGCCGCGCCAGCGTCTCCGGATCGCGCTGATACGGCAGGAACGGCTCGCCGTCCTCGGACGGGACGGCGAACTGCACCCGCAGATCGGGCAGGCTCTCCACGTCCGGGATGCGCCAGGGCTCCGACCCGTTGGCCAGGTACCCGTCCGAAAGCAGGAATACCGGCGTGCGGTACGTCAGCGCGATGCGCGCAGCCTCCAGCGCCGCATCGAAACAGTCCGCCGGGGAACGCGGCGCCACGATCGGCACCGGCGCCTCTCCGTTACGCCCGAACATCGCCTGGAGCAGATCCGCCTGCTCCGTCTTCGTCGGCAGTCCCGTCGACGGCCCGCCGCGCTGGATGTCGCAGATGATGAGCGGCAGTTCCAGCGAGACGGCGAGCCCGACGGTCTCCGACTTGAGGGCGACGCCGGGGCCCGAGGTCGTGGTCACCCCCAGCGCCCCGCCGAACGCGGCGCCGAGTGCGGCTCCGATGCCCGCGATCTCGTCCTCCGCCTGGAAGGTGCGCACGCCGAAGTTCTTGTGCTTCGACAGTTCGTGCAGGATGTCCGAGGCCGGGGTGATCGGGTACGAGCCCAGGAACAGCGGCAACCCCGAGCGCTGGGAGGCGGCGATCAGCCCGTAGGCCAGCGCCAGATTCCCGGAGATGTTGCGGTACCGCCCGCCCGGCAGCGCGGCCGGCGCCACCTCGTAGGAGACCGCGAACTCCTCGGTGGTCTCCCCGAAGCTCCACCCGGCCAGGAACGCCGTCCGGTTCGCCGCGGCGATCTGCGGGCGCCCGGCGAACTTGCGCTCCAGGAACTGCAGCGTCCGCTCGGTGGGCCGGTTGTACAGCCAGGACAGCAGCCCGAGGGCGTACATGTTCTTCGCCCGCTCGGCCTCCTTGCGGGTGAGCGCGTGCCCCTCCAGCGCCTTGACCGTCGAGGAGGTCAACGCGACCGCGTGCACCCGGTAGGCGTCCAGTTCGCCGGTCTCCAGCGGACTGGCCGCGTATCCGACCTTCGTCAGCGCCCTCGGCGTGAACTCGTCGGTGTTCACGATGATCGTCGCGCCGCGCGGCACGTCCTTCAGGTTCGCCTTCAGCGCCGCCGGGTTCATCGCCACCAGCACATCGGGCGCGTCCCCGGGGGTCAGGATGTCGTGGTCGGCGAAATGCAGCTGGAACGCCGAGACTCCAGGCAGCGTCCCGGCCGGCGCCCGGATCTCCGCCGGGAAGTTCGGCAACGTAGACAGGTCGTTCCCATACGCGGCGGTCTCGGCGGTGAATCGGTCCCCGGTCAACTGCATACCGTCACCCGAGTCCCCGGCTATGCGGATCACCACCGAGCCGATCCGCTCCACCGGAGCCGCACGCTTGTCTTCGATCGCCTCGCCCGCCACCGAACCTCCTTCAATCGTCCACTCTCCGGGACGGTACGTGAGATGGCTGCGCAGTTTCGATCACCGGAGCATGTCGTTCCCCGCGCTCCCGGGGCCGAATCCATCCTACGCCCCAGTGCTTAGGGCAAGAGTCGCCGTGCGCGCTCCGATGCCCGCCCTGAGTCACCTCACGGGCCGAGTACCCTTGTGCGATGACGCGGGGGCCCTGGATTGGAAAATGGGAGAACCGCGGACCGTTCGGCGGCGGACCGGCTGAATTGACCGACTGAAGGCGCGAGGGTAGGCGGCGAGCTCTATGGGATTGGGCGGTACGGGCGGCACGACCTATTACTCCGCCTATTCCATCGTCGGGATGCTCCTGCTGCTCGGTGTCGCGTTCGTCACCGTTTCGTTCGCGGCCAACAGTCTGCTCGCCCCGGCTCGGCCGACCCCGGAGAAGCTGCTGACCTACGAGTGCGGTGTCGATCCAGTGGGGGAAGGCTGGGCGCACACGCACGTGCGTTACTACGTCTACGCGTTTCTTTATGTCATCTTCGCGGTGGACGCCGTCTATTTGTTCCCTTGGGCTACCGTGTTCGCCGCGCCGGGTTTCGGCGTGACCACGCTGGTCGAGATGTTCGTCTTCATCGGCTTCCTGGCGGTCGGGATCCTCTACGCCTATAAGAAGGGCGTGCTGACGTGGCTGTGAACGAGGGCAAGGCGCTGGTCCCGGCGGGGGCCGGGGCCGGCGCCGAGACCCACGGGGGGCGCAGCGCAGGCGGCGCCGCGGCGAGCACCGGCGGGATCGCGCTGGGCATGCCGCTGGTCGGCGCGCCGGCGCGCGGCTTCGGCACGGGCTTCGACCTGGCGCCCAAGCCGATGAAGGTGGTGCTCAACTGGGGCCGCAAGTACTCGCTGTGGGTGTTCAACTTCGGTTTGGCCTGCTGTGCGATCGAGTTCATCGCGGCCTCGATGGCCCGGCACGACTTCATCCGGCTCGGCGTGATCCCGTTCGCGCCCGGGCCGCGCCAGGCGGACCTGATGGTCGTTTCGGGCACCGTGAGCGACAAGATGGCCCCGGCGGTCAAGCGGCTCTACGAGCAGATGCCGGAACCGAAGTACGTGATCTCCTTCGGCGCGTGCGCCAACTGCGGCGGGCCGTACTGGGATTCGTACGCGGTGACGAAGGGCATCGACCAGGTCATCCCGGTGGACGTGTACGTACCCGGTTGCCCGCCCCGGCCGGAAGCGCTGCTCCAGGGCATCATCCGGCTTCAGGAGAAGATCGCGGCCGAGGGGACGGGCTCCACCGGTTCGCTTCGGCGAGTGCCCGACGCTCTGGCCGGGGCCGAAGGCGGCGGGCCGCGCGCCGAGCCACGCGCGATGACCAGTGGGGCCAGAGCGCTCAAGTCGCGCTGGCAGCGGCTGCGCACATCCGCGCAACCGGATCCTGCCGCGCCGGCGCCGGGCGCGATCGTTCCCGCCGAGACTGCTCCCCTTGAGACGGCGCCGGTCGCGGCCGTGCCGGTCGAACCGGCGGCTGCCGCGACGACGCAGCGAAAAGGCACCGGCTCCGCCGCGGATTCCGGGCCGCCCCTGACCACGCTGGACGCGCCGACGGTCGAGGTCTCGCGCCCCGAGCCGTCCCCGGCCGAGGCGCTGACGGTCGAGGTGCCGGTCGTGCCGCTCTCGCCGACCGAGGTGCTGCCGAAGATCAAGGTGCCGCGCCGGCACTACTTCCGCGAGTTGCGCCGTGCCCGCGACCACGGCCTGTCGTTGTTCGACAAGGCGGCCCACGACCAGCAGTGGGAGTACGACGATGAGTCCTGAAGTCGTGCGGACTCTGGTCGAGGCGGTGGCGCGGGCGCTCGGGCCGGCCACCGGGGGCGCGGCCGACGTGCGGGAGAACTTCGGGCAGGCGCTCGCCGTCGTCCCGCCGGACCAGTGGATCAATGCCCTGACGGCGGTCCGCGACGAACTCGGCGCGACCTTCTTCGACTGGCTCACCGCGGTCGACGAACTGGAGGAGGGCTACGGCATCGCGGCGTTCGTCTGCGCTCCGGCCGATCGCGACGGGGCGCTCAGGCGCGGCCAGGGAGTGCTGCTCAAGACCAAGGTGCCGCGCGAGCGGGCCGAGCTGCCGACCGCGACCACCGTGTACCGGGGCGCGAACTGGCACGAGAGGGAGACCTTCGAGATGTTCGGGGTCGTCTTCACCGGGCATCCCGACCTCAAGCCGCTGCTGCTGCCGGACGGCTTCGAAGGCCACCCGCTGCGCAAGGAGTTCGTCCTGGCCTCGCGGGTGGTCAAGTCCTGGCCCGGAGCGAAGGAACCCGGCGAGTCCGACCACGACCGGGGCCGAGCCGCGCCGGGACGCCGCCGCATGCTGCCGCCGGGCGTGCCGGGCGAGGAGTGGCTCAAGCCCCTGCCGCAGCGGCCCGGCGCGGCAGAGGGCGGGGTCGAGCACTGATGGCGAGCACCGCGCACTGGTGGCTCGAGGTCGCGCTGCGGCTGGTCGTCATCCTCGGCTTCTTCCTGGTCGTGCCGCTGCTTGTGGGCCAGATGGAGCACAAGGCGATGGCGCACATGCAGGGGCGGCTCGGGCCGATGCGGGCCGGCGGTTTCCACGGCTGGGCGCAGCTGATCGCCGACGGCGTGAAGTTCGCGCAGAAGGAGTCCGTCGTTCCCGCGGACGCCGACCGGCTGGTCTTCCAGCTGGCCCCGGCGGTCGCGCTGCTGCCGTACCTCGTCGCGCTGGTCGTGGTGCCGATCGGCCCGGGCACGCAGGTCGGCGTCGCGCTCGACCTCGGGCTGTTCTTCGTGCTCGCGGTCATGGGCGTCGGCGTGCTCGGCACGCTGATGGGCGGCTGGGCCAGCGCGAACAAGTACTCGCTGCTCGGCGGCATCCGCACCGCCGCGCAGCTGATGGCCTACGAGCTGCCGATGCTGCTGTCGGCGGCCTCGGTGGGCATGGCGGCCGGGACGCTCTCGCTCGGCGCGATCGTGGACAAGTGGCAGTGGTGGTGGCTGCCCTGGCAGCTGATCGGCGCCTTCGTGTTCTTCGTCTCCGGGCTCGCCGAGCTGCAGCGCCCGCCCTTCGACATGCCGGTCGCCGACTCCGAGATCATCTTCGGTGCCTACACCGAGTACACCGGGCTGCGTTTCGCCTTCTTCCTGCTGGCCGAGTACGCCGGGATCGTGCTGCTGTGCCTGCTGACCTCGGTGCTGTTCCTCGGCGGCTGGCACGGCCCGTTCTCCGCGCACCTGGGCTGGCTGTGGACGGTGCTCAAGACGCTGGCGCTCGCCTTCGTGGTCATCTGGCTGCGCGTCAGCTATCCCCGGCTGCGCGAGGACCAGCTCCAGCGTTTCGCGTGGACCGCGCTGATCCCCCTTGCCCTGGCCCAACTCGCGATCACCGGGGTGGTGAGAGTGCTGTGACCACTGAGTCCGAGCAGCAGTCCGAGCAGCAGCCGCAGACCGGGCCGGCGTCGTCCGATCCGCAGCGAGAGCCGCGCGCGTCGCGCGACTTCCCGGGCATGGGCCTGGTCAAGGGTCTGGCGACGACGTTCAAGACGATGACCAAACACGCGCACACCGTCCAGTACCCGGATCAGCCCCCTGAGCTGCCCCCGCGCACCCGCGGCGTGATCGCGCTGCTGGAGGAGAACTGCACCGTCTGCATGCTCTGCGCGCGCGAGTGCCCGGACTGGTGCATCTACATCGACTCGCACAAGGAGACGGCGCCCGCGCCGCCGGGCGGCGGCCGCGAGCGCACGCGCAACGTGCTCGACCGGTTCGCCATCGACTTCTCGCTGTGCATGTACTGCGGGATCTGCATCGAAGTGTGCCCGTTCGACGCGCTCGAATGGTCCCCCGAGTTCGAGTACGCCGAGTTCGACATCAAGGAGCTGCTGCACGAGAAGGACCGGCTGCGCGAGTGGTTCTGGACGGTTCCGGCGCCCGTCGCGCTCGACCCGGGCGCACCGGATCCGAAGGAGATGGCGCAGGCGCAGAAGGTCGCGGACAAGCGGCTGACCGCGCAGAAGGCCGCTGAGATCGTCGCGCTGGCGGATGGCGGTGCGGCCGCCTCCGGGCAGCCTGAGCGGTCCGGGCCGGGCCGGTCCGGTCCGGCCGGTGGGGCGGAGGGCGACGGGTGAACGTCACCACGGCCTCCGTGCAGTTCACCGGCTCCGCGCAGTCCTACCTTTCCCCGACCGGCGTCGAGGTCGCGTTCATCCTGATCGGTCTGGTCGTGCTCGGTTCCGCACTTCTCGTGGTGACCGTGCGGAACCTGGTGCACGCCGCGCTGTGGCTGGTCGTCTGCCTCGGCGGGATCGCGGGAGAGTACCTGCTGCTCGGCGCGGAACTGGTCGCGTGGGTGCAGATCCTGATCTACGTGGGCGCGATCGTCGTGCTGCTGCTCTTCGGCCTGGTGCTCACGCGCGCACCGATCGGGCATACGGACGAACTCGACGTCAAGCACAGGGCGCCCGCGGTCGTGGTCGCCGCAGGTGCCGCAGGCGTGCTTGTTACGGTCGTCGTCGACGCCTACCGCAAGGTATGGCTCGAACCGCGTGCGGCGGTACCGCTCGGCACAGGCGCCGCGAACGGCGCCGCGCTGTTCAAGTACTGGGTGCTTCCCTTCGAGACGCTCTCCGTCCTGCTGCTCGCGGCGCTGGTCGGCGCGATCGTCATCTCGCGCCGCGGGGCGGACGGCGACTCGGACGAGCCGGAAAGCGTGGGTACCGACTGATGCACGCCGTGTACCCGCTGCTGCTCGGTGCGCTGCTGTTCGCCGTCGGCCTCTACGGGGTCCTCGCGCGCCGCAACGCGATCACCGTGCTGATGGCGATCGAACTGCTGCTCAACGCGGTGACGGTGAATCTGGTCGCGTTCGGTGCGCTGCTGCGCGACCGGTTCAACACCGGGCAGGTCTTCACCCTGTTCGTCATCACGCTCGCGGCCGCGGAGACCGGGCTCGGCCTGGCCATCGTGCTGATGATCTACCGGCAGCGCGGCAACGCGCAGATCGACGGGCAGCGCGAGCTCGCCGAGCCGCTCGGCGGGCCGCGGGACGAGTTGCAGCCCGGCGCGGGCGCGCCGGCCGTCGGACCCGATGCCGAGGTCGAGGACGAACCCGCGGCCGGGCGGGCGCTTGAGCCGACGAAGGCGGCGCGGTGAACCTCTTCGCCCTGATCACCATCGCGCTGCCCGCGCTCGGCTCGGCGGTGACCTTCGCCGGGGCTCGTGACGCCCGGCACGTGAAGTTCTGGTCGGTCGCGCCGATCGCCGCCGCGCTGTTCTGTTCCCTCGTGGTGCAGGTGGCGCACGGCGCCGGCGGCACGTCCACCGCGATCACCGAACTCGCCCCGGCCGGCCAGTACACCGTGTGGCTCGGCACGCGAGTCAGCGGCCTGTCGGCGCTGACCGGGATCCTGGTGACCGTCGTCGCGCTGTGCGTACAGGTCTTCTCGTTGACCTACATGCGCGAGGAAAAGCGTTACCCGACCTATGCCGCGCTCATCTCCCTGTTCACCGCGGCCATGCTGCTGGTGGTGTACTCGGCCGACCTGATCGTGCTGCTGGTCGGCTGGGAGATCATGGGCGCCTGCTCGTACTTCCTGATCGGCCACTACTGGGAGCGGCCGGACGCGCGCTCGGGATCGATCAAGGCGTTCCTGGTGACCAAGACCGGCGACGTGCCGTTCCTGTTCGGCATCGTGGCGCTCGGCGTGCGCGCCGGAAGCTTCCGGATCGACGACGTGCTGCACCACGTCGGTGTCAACGGTCTGCCTTACGCGCCGTTCATCGCGGTGCTGCTGCTGTGCGGCGTCGTCGGCAAGTCGGCGCAGTTCCCGCTGCACACCTGGCTTCCCGACGCGATGGCCGGCCCGACACCCATCAGCGCGCTGATCCACGCCGCGACGATGGTCGCCGCCGGCGTGTACGTCGTCGCGCTGCTGTACCCGGTCTTCCTGCTCTCGCCCGGCGTGCTCACCCTGATGGCCGTGATCGCGGCGGTCACGATGACCGGCTCCGCGGTGGCCGCGTTCGCGCAGACCGACATAAAGAAGGTGCTCGCGTACTCGACGGTCAGTCAGCTCGCCTACATGCTCGGCGGCCTCGCGGTCGGCGGACGTACCGCGGCGGTCTTCCACCTGCTCGCGCACGGAGCGTTCAAGGCGCTGCTTTTCCTCGCCGCCGGAGTCGTCATCCACCACGTCGGCTCGAACGAACTGTCCGCGATGGGCGGACTGCGGCACCGCATGCCGACCACGTACCGCACGATGACGATCGGCCTCGCGGCGCTCGTCGGCGTCCCGCTGCTGTCCGGCTGGTTCTCCAAGGAAGCGATTCTCGGCGCGGCCTGGGACGCGCAGGGCGGGTTCGCCGCGCCCGGCCGGATCGTGTTGATCGCGGGCCTGCTCACGGTCGGCCTGACCGCCGCGTACGCGACCCGGCTTTGGCTGAAGATGTTCTGGGGCCCGTTCCCCGCGGCCTCGCCGGACGAGCACCGCGTCGAGGCCCCGCAGAGCGAACTGGTCCCGCTGATCGTGCTGGCGGTCCCGTCGGCGGTGTTCGGCTTCGTCGCGCTGGGCGGCGGCGCCTTCGCCTCGTGGATCGGCGGCGCCTTCGGTCTCGCGGCGCCGGCGGGCACCGGCGCGGATCTCGCCCCGGCCGGCCCGACCTCGGCCATCTCCTTCGCGCTGACCGTGCTCGGCACCGGCGGGGTGTGGTACGCGTGGCGGCGCGATCCGGCCGCGGATCCGGCGCGGCTGCTCGGGCGCTGGCGGGAGACCGCGCTCTACGGCTTCTACCTCGACGACGTGCAGGACCTGATCATCGTTCAGCCGGCGAAGGCGCTGGCACGGCTGGTCGGTTTCCTCGACACCGAGGTCGTGGACGGTTACGTGCGCGGCGCCGGGATGGGCGCGCGCGGACTGGGCGGCCTGCTGCGCCGCGTGCAGACCGGCAACATCCAGCTTTATCTGACCGCACTGTTCACCGGGGTGATCGTGATCGCGGCAGCCGTCGCCATTCTCGTCGGACACGGTGCGGGGGCGGTGCGCTGATGGCCACGCTGCTGGTGCTCCTGCTCGCGCTGCCGGCCGTCGGGCTCGCCGTCCTGTACGCGCTGCCCGCCCGGCAGGCGGCCCGGGTCGGCGCCGCGGCCGGAGCGCTGGTCTTCCTCCTCTCGCTGGCCGTGCTGCCGCTGTTCGACTACGGCCGCGCCGAGCAGATGCAGGGCCGGCTCGACGTGCCCTGGGTCCCCGCGTTCGACCTGCGCTTCCACCTCGGCGTCGACGGCATCTCGCTGCCGCTGTTGCTGCTGACCACGCTGCTTACCGCGCTGTGCCTGCTCTACGCGGTGCGCACGACGGCCAAGGACGAGTCAGGACGCACCTTCACGGCGCTGATCCTGCTGCTGGAGATCGGCATGGTCGGCACCTTCCTGGCGCAGGACCTGCTGTTGTTCTTCGTGTTCTTCGAGATCGTGCTGCTGCCCATGTACGGGCTCATCCACCGCTGGGGCAGCGGCGAGGAACGGCGGCGCGCGGCCGACAAGTTCATCCTGTACACGTTGCTCGGCTCGGCGCTGATGCTGCTCGGCTTCCTGCTGATCCATGCCAGGACCGGCACCTTCGACATGGTCGCGCTCGCGCAGCGGCACGGGCTGGGCATGACGCTGGGCGTCCAGGAGGCCGCGTTCCTGCTCGTCGGCCTCGGTTTCGCGATCAAAACGCCGATGTGGCCGCTGCACACGTGGCTGCCCGACGCGCACACCTGCGCCCCGACTGTCGGCTCGGTGCTGCTGGCGGGCGTGCTGCTGAAGATGGGCACGTACGGCCTCATCCGGATCGGCGCGGGGATGTTGCCGCTCGGCGCGCACAAGTTCGCTTTCGCGCTCGGCTGTTTCGGCACCGTCGGGATCGTGTACGGCGCGCTGGCGTGCATCAACCAGGCGCGGCGCGGCGGTGACCTGAAGCGGCTGATCGCGTACTCCTCGGTCGGCCACATGGGGTTCGTACTGCTCGGCGTCGCGACGCTCACCCGGGTCGGCCTGGACGGCGCGCTGTTCGCCTCGGTCGCGCACGGCCTGATCACGGGCCTGCTGTTCTTCATCGCCGGCGGGTTCAAGGAGCGGCTGGGCACCACGGACCTGTACACGCTCGGGCGCGGACTGTACGAGCGCGCGCGGCGGTACGGCGCGCTGATCGCGTTCGCTGCGATGGCCTCGCTCGGGCTGCCGGGTCTGGCCGGGTTCTGGGGCGAGCTCTACACGATCATCGGCGCGGCCAAGCCGGCCGCCGGACTCACCTCGCCCGGTTTCCACGTGCTCATGGCGGTCGCGGGGCTCGGCATGATCCTGACCGCGACGTATCTGTTGCTGGTGGTGCGGCGGCTGTGTATGGGAGCGACGGTCGGCCCGAGCGGCGCCGACCGCTACGAGCCGCTGGCCGACCTCAGCAACCGGGAGCTGGTCAGCTGGACCCCGCTGGCCGGGCTGACCCTGATCGCGGGGCTGTGGCCGGCGCTGATCCTCGCGCTGGCCGACCCGGCCGTCCACCGTCTGCTGGGAGGCGTCCGCCAGCCATGAACGTCTCAGCTCTCCTCGGCGTCCAGTCGATCGACTACGTTGCGCTGCTGCCGGTGCTGCTGACCGCGGGTGGCGCGCTCGCGGTGCTGCTCGCGGACCTGTTCCTGGCCAGGGAACGCAGGACCTGGCTGGTGTGGGGCACGCTCGCGGTGCTCGTCGCGGCGCTCATCGCGCAGATCGTGCTGTGGAGTGAGCGCAGCGCAGCCGTGCGGTACACCTTCTGCGTACCGGGTGTGCCGGGCGCCGCGCCCCCGCGCTCCTTGCTGCCCTGCTCGTACGCCGTGGACGACTTCACCCTCACCCTGCAGACTCTCGCGCTGGCCGCCACGGTGCTCGTGGTGTTGATGGCCCCGCGCCGGTTCGACGTGCCGTTCGGCGAGTACCACTTCCTGCTGCTCAGCTCGCTGACCGGGGCGCTGGTGCTCGTCGCCGCGCGCGACTTCGTGACCGTGACCGTGGCCCTGGAGACGCTCTCGCTGCCGGCCTTCGCGCTGGTCGGCTTCGGCCGGCGGGCCGGGGGAGAGGCGGCGCTGAAGTTCTTCCTGATGTCCATCGCCTCGACCGCGGTCATGCTCTTCGGTCTCTCGCTGGTCTACGGCGCGACCGGATCGCTGTACTTCTCGCAGGTCTACGGAGGGCTGCTGCGAGCGGCCACGCTCGGCGGCGCACCGGCGCAGCTGGCCGGCGTCGGCGCGGTGCTCACCCTCGTCGGCTTCGGCTTCAAGATCTCCGCGGTGCCGTTCCACTTCTGGACTCCGGAGGTGTACGCGGGTGCGCCGGTCCCGGTCGCGGCGTACCTGTCGGTGGTCTCGAAGGCGGCCGGTTTCGCCGGCCTGATCCTGGCCGTCGCGCTGGCGTTCCAGCCCTATGCGCACTCGCTGGGCATCCTGCTCGCGGTGCTGGCCGCGGCGACCATGACCGTCGGCAACGTGATCGCGCTGCGGCAGCGCTACGCGGTCCGGTTGCTGGCCTGGTCGACGGTCGCGCAGGCCGGGTACGTGCTGGTGCCGCTGGCCGTGAGCAAGTCCTCGCAGGTCTCCGCGTCGGTGGCGTACCTGGTTCTGTACGCGGTGATGAACCTCGGCGCGTTCGCGGTGGTCAGCGCGGCTTCCGGCAGCGGTGCCGGGCACTTGCCCTCGGGCGGCGAACTGGCCGGATACCGGGGCATGTACCGGCGACGGCCGCGGTCCGCCGTCGCGCTGGCGTTCTTCCTGCTGTGCCTGGCCGGGCTGCCGCCGGGCGTGATGGGCCTGTTCGCGAAGGTCGCCGTGTTCAAGGCGGCGGTCACCGGCGACCTGATGTGGCTCGCGGTCGTGATGGCCGTCAACGTCGTCATCGCGTTGTATTACTACCTGCGTTGGGCCGCGGTCCTGTTCGACGTGTCGATGTTCGGCGCGGCGCAGCTCACGGCCGGGGCGCCCGCCGTCGTCGCGGCCCCGGTCCGCGCGAGAACGGCCCTGGCCGCGAATCTTGCGGTGGGCATCGCTTTCGCCCTCGCCGTGGTGCTCTCCTTCTGGCCCAACCCCGCGCTCGACGCCGTGTCGCACTGGCGGTGAGCCCGCGCTGCGGCGCTCCGTACAGATACGGAACGAGTCCGTAACGCAGCGCGACGGTTCCCGACCTGCCCGGGAACGGCCGTGATCGGCCAGTCGTTGGAGGGGTGTACCGGTTAGGACTTGGCGGATATTCCTAAGACGATGAGCAACTATCCTGTGCGTCACAACGGAGCGAAGACGGCTGCTCTGCTCGGCTTGCTGAGCGGCCTGATCCTCGCTGTCGGCGGCCTGCTCGACGGCCGCGCCGGGCTGCTGCTCGCTTTGCTGATCGCGCTCGGCACGAACGGTTTCGTCTATTACTCGTGCGACAAGCTGCCGTTGCGCGCCATGCGGGCGCAGCCGGTGAGCGAACCGCAGGCGCCTGTCATGTACCGCGTGGTGCGCGAACTGGCCACCACCGCGCGTCAGCCCATGCCGCGCCTGTACATCTCACCGACCGACTCACCCAACGCCTTCGCCACCGGCCGCAACCCGCGCAACGCGGTGGTGTGCTGCACGACCGGGATCCTGCGCATCCTCAACGAGCGCGAGCTGCGCGGCGTGCTCGGCCACGAGCTGGCGCACGTGTACAGCCGCGACATACTCGTCTCCTGCGTGGCGGGGGCGCTGGCCAGCGTGATCATGTGGTCGGTCAACCTGGCCTGGCTGATACCCTTCGGCCGCACCGACGACGACGGTCCGGGGCTGCCCGGCCTCCTGGCCGCGATGGTGCTCGCGCCACTGGCCGCCACGCTGATCCAGCTGTCCGTCAGCCGCTCCCGCGAGTTCCGCGCGGACGCCGTCGGCGCCAGGCTGACCGGGGACCCGCTGGCCCTGGCCTCCGCGCTGCGCAAGCTCGACTACGCCACCTCGCGCATGCCGCTGCCGCGTGAACCCGGACTGGTGACCGCGAGCCACCTGATGATCGCCAGTCCCTTCGGCGGACGGGCCCGCGGCGCGGCCCGCCTTTTCGCCACCCATCCGCCCATGGCGGAGCGGATCGCCCGCCTCGAGCACATGGCCGGGCTGCGCTGAGTCTTCCCGGGCTGAGTCTTCCCGGGCTGAGAGATCCACCGGCTGAGTCCTCCCCGGCTACGACAACACGTCGCGTGAGGTGAACCGCGCCCACGCCGCCGAGCCGAAGACCGCGACGTACAGCGCCTGGATCAGCAGGTTGTGCACGATGTTCGGGGTGTAGACCGGGTCGCGCAACACGTCCGCGAAAGAGATCCACTGATCCGTGAACAGCCACGGCTGGATCGCGGACAACTGCGGAATCGACTGCAGGATCCCCGAGAGGATGGTCACCCCGACGGTCACCGCCATCGCCGCGACCGCCGTGTCGGTCAGCGTCGAGACGAACAGCCCGACCGCCGCGAGCCCCAGCAGCGAGGCCGCCACCAGCGCCGTGATCAGCACCGCCTTGACCAGGGCCGCGCCGAAGGAGATCGACTCCCCGGACAGCAGCGTGACCTGGCCGATGGGGAAGAGCACCAGCCCGACCACGAAGGCCGAGAGGGCCACCGTGAACGAGGCGACCAGGCAGAACACCGCCAGCGCGCCGCCCTTGACCGCCAGCAGCCGGTTGCGCCCGACCGGGGCCACCAGCAAGTAGCGCAGCGTGCCCTGCCCGGCCTCGCCGGACAGCGCGTCGCCGGCCACCACTCCGATCGCCAGCGGCAGGAAGATCGGCAGCGTGATCGTCAGAGCGCTGAACACGAGGAACAGGCCGTTGTTGGAGACCTGGCCGATGAACCCGCCGCCGTCGTGGTGCCGGGTGGTCAGCCTGACCGCGAGGCCGAGCGCGACCGGGATCGCGGCCAGCGCGCCGAGCAGCGCGCGGTTGCGAGCCCGTCCGAACATGGTGGCCAGCTCGTTGCCGGCGAACGAGCCGCGCAGCCGGACCCTTGGCCTGGCCGCGCGTGCGCCCCCGCTCACCGCGCGGCCCGCGTGCGCGCCGGCGCCGCCGCTGTCCACACTGCTACTGAGCGACATCGAAACCCTCCCCCGTCAGCGCCACGAACGCGTCCTCAAGCGAGGGCCGTTGCACCGCGAAGCCGAACACCCGTACCCCTGCGCCGACCAGCGCGGCGCACACCGCGTCGGGTTCCAGCCCGTCGGCGTCGCAGGACACCCGGTCACCCTCGACCTGCACCTGCGCGCCCGCGCCTTCGCCGCCATCGCCAGCCCCGTCGCCGCCGGCAGACGCGGTCTTGAGCACGGTGCTGAGCACCGTCTCGGCCGCGGCGGTGTCCGGAGTGGTCACCACCAGCCTGGCCCGCAGGCCGGCGCCCAGTTGCGCGACCGTGCCCTGGGTCACCAGCCGGCCCCTGCTCATGACCGCCGCGTGCGTGCAGACCTGCTCGATCTCGTCCAGCAGATGCGAGGAGAGGAACACGGTCGTGCCGTCCGCCGCCAGCGACTTGATCAGACTCCTGATCTCGCGCATGCCCTGCGGGTCCAGGCCGTTGGTCGGCTCGTCGAGCACCAGCAGGTCGCGCGGCTGAAGCAGCGCCGCGGCCAGGCCGAGCCGCTGTTTCATGCCGAGCGAGTACGCCTTCGCCTTCTTGCGCGACGCGTTGCTCAACCCGACCCGTTCCAGCGCCTCGCCGACGCGGGCCGTGCGGGTGCGCGGGTCCGCGCTGCGGTCCGCGGCGTCGTAACGGGCCAGGTTCTGCGCCCCGGTCAGGTACGGGTAGTGCGCCGGGCCCTCGATCAGCGCGCCGACGCGCGGCAGCACCCGGTTCGCCGCCCGCGGGATCGGCTCGCCGAACAACTCGACCCGCCCGGCGCTCGGCCCGATCAGAGCCATCAGCATCCTGATCGTGGTGGTCTTGCCCGAGCCGTTCGGCCCGAGGAAGCCGAACACCGCGCCCGGCGGCACGGCCAGGTCCAGCCCGTCCACCGCGAGCTGCCCGCCGCGGTACCGCTTCGAGAGCCCGTAGGTCGCGATCGCCGCGTCGCCGCGCGAGGAGCCGCCGGCCCCCGTCGCAGCGGTTTCGGGCGCCGCTGTCCCGGCCGTCGCGGTTTCGGCCGCCGCAGCCGGGCCGGTGACCGCGGCACGGGCGCCCGCCACGGCGCCCTGTGCCGGTCCGGTCGCAGCGGTGCCGGTCACCGGGCTCACTTCGTGCCCTGCGCCGCGGCGTCGGCTTCGAGCACCGCCGGGGTGACCGCGCCGGCGAACAGCCGTCCGTCGTCGGTGACCAGGAGGGACAGGAAGTTGGTCGTGTACAGCTTCCCGCTGCCGAACGCGCCGCTGACCGGCTTACCGGCGCCGATCAGCGCGTCGAGGTAGCTGGATGCGTCGCCGTTGAACAGTCCGGTCGCGTTGCCGTGGCCGCCCGAGCCGCCCGATCGCGAACCGGAGCCGGCCGAGCCCGCGGCCTTCGACAGAGCATTGAGGTCCACGCCGTGCAGTTCGACCACGGTGAGCCAGTCCCGGCCGAGCGCCTGCGGCTTGAGGGTCTGTGCGTTCAGGCCGCCGAGCCCTGCCGAAGGCGCCGCCTGCTTCGCCGTGTCCTGATTCATTTCCTGCACGGTCGCGCCCTTGGGCGCCTTGAAGTCGAACTGTGCGTTGCCCGGCGCCGAGAACGAGACCGAGGTGAAGCCCACCTCGAACGCCGGGGTGCCGGAGCCGGCCGGGTAAACCGCGACCTGGAGCGGCGCGCCGTTCTGATAGTCGACCGCGATGGTGACCTCGCCGATCAGCGAGCCGCTCTGCTTGGGCGTCAGCCTCAGGGTGTACGCATCGCGTCCGGCGACGGACTGGGTGCCGTCCACGGAGATGTTCGTGGACGGGGAGAGCGCGTCCAGCAGCCGCTGCGCCGCCTGCTGCGGGGTCAGCGGGGTCTTGGTCAGCTCCTCGGCCTTGGGCCGCGGCTTGTGCGCGCCGGGCCGTTCGGTCATCGTCGCGTGCTCGACGCTGTTGTGTGAGCTGTCGTAGAGCCACAGCTGGGTGCCGTTGCGCACCATGTCGTATTCGGAGAGCGAGTCGAGCAGCGCGAGGCGCTGCTTCTGCGGCCCGTTCGCCGCGACCTGCAGCGTGTGCGTGCCGCTGAGCAGGGAAAGCGGGTTGGCGCCGCCGGCCAGGTTCGGCAGTGCGGGCAGGCCGAGGTTGGTGGTCAGCGCGACCGTGCCGGAGTAGGTGTCGACCTTCGACTGCGCGACCTTCACCAGCAGGTTCTGCGCCGAGATCGGCGGCAGCGCGGGCGCGGCCGCGGCGAACTGCGGGGCCAGCGCGGCCCCGGTGGCGACGATCGCGACCACGGAGGCCGGGGCGATGGCGCGGACCGTACCGCGGCGCAGCGGGCTGACCGGGTGCGCCTGGCCGTGGGTCTCGCGCTTGCCTGTGCGGTTGTTGCTGTCGTGCTCGCTCATCTTCTCGCTTCACTCCCCGTGCGTCAGCCGGACGCGTTCGGCCCTGTGTGCCTTTGCTACTCGCTATCACAGCACCGCGCGGCGTCGCGGGGATCGTCCCGAGGTCTGTTCTTCACGTAGTTCTCACGACTGACCCGGATGGATCAGGGTCGGCTCGGCGGCCGTCGGGAGCGGGATCGTCGGGAGCGGGCCCGTCAGGAGCGGGCTCGTCAGGAGCGGGCTCGTGTGGAGCGTGTCGATCAGTCCTTTGATCCGCGCCGCGCCGCGCCGCCAGGTCGTCGTGAGCGCCCTGACTCTCCGGGACCGCGTCCGCGCCGGGGCGCCGGATCAGGTCCGCCAGGATCGGCAGGCCGCAGACGCCGACCAGGTACACCTGGTAGTACAGCCGATCCAGCTGCGAGGTCAGCGGATGCGCCGCCGCGCTGGCCAGGCCGGTCAGCGCGGCCGCGGAGACGATCGCGCCGAGATCGCGCCGGTAGCGCCACAACAGCACCGCGCCGAGCAAGAGCAGCGCGGGCACCAGCGGATCGTGCAGGTAGTTCTTCGCCGTCGCGAGCCAGAAGTGCTTGTTGAGTGAGAGCCACTTGCCGTAGAGGTTCGGCGGCGTCGGCTCGGTGTAGTGGTTGGTGAAGGTGTCCTCAAGCGAGGCCTTGAAACCGGGCCAGCCGAACGCCGTCGGCAGCAGCCCCAGCACGATCAGCACGCCCGCGCTGTACCCGGCCAGCAGGCCCGCGCGCCGGTTGCGCCACCGGCGGTCCCACCAGGCCAGCAGCGCGATGGTCAACAGCATGGTCCCGGCCTGCACCGAGAAGGTCGAGTAACGCACGACGAACCCGCACACGTACGCCGTCGTCGAGACGATGAGCCCGAGCCGGGTGCGCCCTCGCAGCAGCAGCACCGCGCCGATGAGCACCGCGATCGTGCACACCAGCGTCGGCGCCTCGGTCAGGAACTGGTTCAGCCAGAACCAGGTCGGCAGCGTGTACAGCGCCACCATGCCGGTCAGCGCGGCCAGCGTCCCGCCGCCGGCCAACCGGATCAGCAGCACCACGCCCCAGCCGGCCAGCAGCGTCAGCAGCACGCTGAGCACCGCGAGACCGCGGTTGAGTCCGAAGCCCGCGACGAACGGGGCGGCCAGCAGCGGATAGCCCGGCCGCGAGTCGAAGATCAGGTTGAACCGCGGCATGTTCGGCGCGAGGCCGCCCCTCGCGGACCACTGCGCGATACAGCCGTTGCGGATCCCGGCCCGCGTCGCCGAGTTCCCGGTCGTGCGCGCCAGGTCGGCGCAGTAGTAGTCGAGCGCGATGCCGCGTGCCTGCGCGTCGCTCTTGCCGAGGTCGCGCTCGATCGCGGTGATGTACCGGTAGGTGTCGTTCCACGTGGTGTCGCGGATCTTGCCCGGCTCGCCGACCATGACCACCGTCGCGATCACGGACACGATCAGCGCCCACGCGGCCAGGCTGCGCGGCCACCGCGGCGTGATCGCGAGCCCGCCGACGCGGATCCGTCGCGCCGTCGCGCCCGTCGCACCTGTCGAATCCCCGGCGCCGCCGCCGAAGACGGGCTCCGTCCAACCTGCGGTCGCCGGTCGCAGCGGCGCGCTCACTGTCACGGGTCCGGATGTTACCCCCACCGCGGCGCGGCCCACCGAGCGCGGGGGACCGCCGCCGCCCGGCCGCTACCGGTAGTTGGTGAACTGGATCGCGAAGTCGAAGTCCTGGCCCTTGAGCAGCGTCATGACGGCCTGCAGGTCGTCCTTCGACTTCGACGACACGCGCAACTCGTCACCCTGGATCTGCGCCTTCACGCCCTTGGGCCCCTCGTCCCTGATGAGCTTGGAGACCTTCTTCGCGTTGTCCTGGCTGATGCCCTCGGCGACCGTGGCGGAGATCTTGTACACCTTGCCGGACAGCTGCGGCTCGCCGGCGTCGAGCGCCTTGAGCGAGACCCCGCGCTTGACCAGCTTGTCCTTGAACACGTCGAGCACCGCCAGCACCCGGCCCTCGGCGTCCGCGCGCAACTCGATCTTCTCTCCCGACCAGGCGATCGCCGCGCCGGTGTTCTTGAAGTCGAAGCGCTGCGAGATCTCCCGCGCGGTCTGGTTCAGCGCGTTGTCGACCTCCTGCCGGTCGACCTTGCTGACGATGTCGAAGCTGGACTCGGACGCCACGACGCGCTCCTCACTCGGCTCGCTCTGCCCCCACCGGGCATTTTCAACGACTCGGCTCGACGACGCGGCCTTCGACCCGGGAGCCTCGGCTGCGTCCTCGAAAGCAGAGCCTACCGAGCGCACACGCGAAGGCGGGCCGCCCCCGCAGGGACGGCCCGCCCGAATCGGCCGGTCGCGCTTCGCGCGCCGCGGACCGGTGGCGCCGTTAGAAGCCGAAGCCTCCCAGACTGAAGGACCACAGGAACCAGGCGTTCGGCGAGCCGAGGCCGGTCGCGTTGTCGAAGCCGCGGCCCGCGTTCAGGCCGTAATCCGTGCCGAGCGAGTAAAGCCGGGCCTTACGGCTGCCGTCGGCGTTGTAGCCGAGGTCGTAGACCACGGACAGCGTCTGGTCGCCGATGTGCGTCGCGGCCGGGTGCGCCTTGACGTCGGTGTAGAGGCCCTCACGCAGGTAAAGCGCCGGGTTGGCGAACCCGAGCGGCCGGCCGTGCCGCGCCTGGATCGCGTCGGCCAGGATGCCCGCGAAGGACGGCGAGGACACCGAGGTGCCGCCGTAGCCGGCCTCCGAGTACGGGCCGCCGTCCGAGATGCCGACCGCGACCGAGGTCAGCAGGTCGCCGTTCATCGCGACGTCCGGCAGGACGCGGTGCGCGGTGCTCACGCTCTTGCCGGTCATCAGCGTGTGCGAGAGCTTGGACGGTACGGCGAAGTGCTGGTACCAGGGCTGGTTGAAGTCCTCGCTCGTGCCGCCTCCGCCGCCGAAGAACCAGTAGCCCGGGAACGGGTTCCACGAGGTGCCGTCGGCGGACAGGACCGAGCGCTGGTTGCCCATCGCGGTCTCGAACTTGTACGAGCCGGAGGCGCTTGAGATGGCCAGCGCGGTGCCGCCCACCGCCGTCGCCCACGGGTCGGAGGCCGGCCACTGGGTCTGCGGCTCGGTGGTGTTCGGGTCGCAGTTCGCGCCGGTCGAGGCCGCGCCCGGGGAGTTGTCGCCGCAGTCGCCCGAGGAGACGTTGAAGCCGATGCCTTCGACCGCGGCCAGCTTCAGCACCTGCTCGTAGGGCGCGATGATCGAGGTGTCGAAGTACCCGGCCGGGCCGTGCATGATCTCGCCCCAGGAGTTGGAGACCACGTCGGCCAGGTGCTTGTCGACGATCAGCTGCCAGGACGCCAGCAGGTCCTGGTCGGAGCAGGAGTTCGCCCCGACATACACGACGTCCGCGTTCGGCGCGTAGCCGTGCGCCATCTCGACGTCCAGGGCCTCTTCCGGCGCCCAGCCGTCCGCGCCGCCGCAGGCGGCCTGCAACTGCCAGTTCGCCGGGGTGACGTACTCGGTGTACTGCCCGGGCCGGAACGCGGCGTCGCCGTGGTTCGTCGCGTACTGATTCGCGTCGGCGAGCATCGTCGAGGAGCCGTAGGCGTCCACGATCGCGATCGTCGCGCGCTTACCGGTCAGGCCGGTCTCGGCCACGCCGTAGGCCTTGCGCAGCTGTGAGGGAACGTACGAACACGGGTCGGTCGGCTCGGCGGCGGTGTAACCCGCCGGGAAGCCGGTCGCCGTGTACTGACCCCAGTAGGTGGAGCAGGGCTCCGGGACAGTGGTGGCCGGGGTGCTCGTCGCGGTGTTCTTCGTGGCCTTCGTGTTCTTCGTCCCGATGGCCTTCCGAACCGAGACCGAGTCCGGACGGGCCGCGGTGTTGGTCACACCGTCCAGGCCGACGACGGAGAGCAGGCCCTTGGCCACCGAAACGGGCAGCGTCAGGTCGCCGGTGGGTGCGTGATGTACGCCGGTGGGCGTCGCGAAGTTGTGCAGGCTGGTGCTGAAAGCGGCCTCGACCTGTGCGGCCGTACCGGAGATGTCCAGGTAGTGCTCGGTCGCGGCGGTGACGCTCAGACCGTGGCCGGCCAGGTAGCTCTTGAGCGCGGCGGTGCTCGCGGCGGACGGGCCGAACTTCGCGGCCGCCTGCGCGGCGCTCAGGTACTTGCCGTACTGCGCGGAGGACGGGGTGGAGACGGCCTGCGCGTACGCGGCCAGCCCCGCCGCGTCCTGTGAGGCGAGGTAGACCCGGGCGGTGATCCGGGTGGACGAGGGCACGGCTCCCTTGTCCGCCTGAGGTGTGGCCCAGGAGGGGTGGCCTACGGCGATGGACGATCCGGTTGCGGCAGCGTCGGCCGGTGCGGCGGACGAGAGCGCGGTGGCGAGCAGGGCAGCGGCCGGTATGACCGCGGCCGCGACCCGCCGGGCCCGCCGTTGTGCGGCGAGTGGCATGGGTGGCCTTCCTCCCCTTGGAGGTCCTGCCGCGCGGGGCGGAAGGACGAGAGTGGTGGGCAGGCTGCGACGCACAGCACGCGGCGCGCAGCGAACCATTGCTACTGCCGCGAGCCGTGACGGCGCAATGGCTGGGCTCAAAACTCGTTGAAGTTGCCCGTTTTCCGCCGAAGTGTCAGCGCATTACAAAGGGGGGTGCGCCGCAACCGCTCCGGTATCGCAAGGGATTTCCCTACTTCCGCGTCGATGGGTTCCGTAGTGCGTGCGACAGTCGCTGTTCGTGTCCGGATACCGCCCGTGAGCGGTACGTGACGATCAAGCAGGTTCCCGCTGCGGCGCCGGCGGGAACCCGGGTGCCCACGATCGGGTGATTTCGACCCGCCGTGTGCGCCTATTCGACCAGGAAGGACTTGCGCCAGAAGTACATCCCGGGCTCGCCGACCAGCCCCGCCTCGGCCAGGAACGGCATGATCTTCTCGCCGCCGAACCGGATCGTCGCCCGGTGGTGCGGGTTGTTCAGCGCGACCCGGTGCGTCGCGCGCGGATCGAGGCCGACCGACGCGTACACCCGCGGGTTGATCAGGCTGCGGCACACGATGTACGCGATGTGCGAGAGCAGGAGCCGGTGGTACGGCAGCTGCCAGCGCGGCGTCGACTCGATCGAACGCACCAGTTCCGCGCGTGCGAAACCGATGTGCCGCGCCTCCTCCACGATGTGGATCCGGTTCACCATGCGCATCAGGGGCTGGATGCTCTCGTCGCCGACCATCTCGCGCTGGAACCGGTCGACGACCTCCTCGCCGATCAGCACGGCGCCCCACATCGCCGGGCCGCGCGCCAGCAGCGGCAGGACCCTGCCGCGGCGGTGCACGCTCCGGGTCGGGCCGTACGCGGGTGTTTCGATGCGCTCGATCATCCGGGCGAACATCGTCGAGTGGCGGCATTCGTCGGCGGTCTCGGTCAGCGCGTACTGCACGTGCCGGCTGGTCGGATCGCCCTCGTAGACCAGCTTCGTCAGCATCCTCATGAGCAGGAACTCAAGCCAGATGCCGACCGAGGCCACGCTGGCGGCCTCGTGCTTGCCCAGTTCCAGCCGCTGCTCGGGGCTCAGCGAGCGCCACAGCGGCGTGCCGTAGAGCGAGCAGCGTTCCTCGCGCAGGTAGCCCAGGCCCGGGACGGGCGGCGCGGACCAGTCGATCTCCAGCTCGGGATCGTAGGAACGCTGCGCGGTCGAGCGCAACAGCCGCTCGGCGGTCTGCTCCCGTCCGCCGCCGGGGTCGGCCGCCGGCTCGACACCGCGCCGCATCGCCGCGGCCGTCTCTCCGCCCGGCCCGCCCCTGCCCGCGCTCGTATCCACC
>NZ_JAGSXH010000090.1 GCF_018283645.1 Actinocrinis puniceicyclus
ATGCCCGCCCCCGCGATGGCCGGTTCCGCGATGAGTCAGATGACCCAGACCATGGCCCCGATCCGGCCGGGTGTGCCCCCGCAGCCCGCTCCGGTGTATCCGCAGGCCCCGTCGCCGATGCGCGGCTTCCTGATCGACGAAGACCCCGACTCCTGATAGCGAGCACCGTTTGACGATGAGCACTGTCTGACAGACACACACCGGCAGGCGTACCGCGCGGCCCCGGCCCCCTCGAAAGGGGCCGGGGCCGTTCGCGTGCACGGCTGCGTGAAACTTACAGCATCATGACCGACCGCCAAGGATTCGTTACCGCACTGGTGCACGGCGCGGCGTTCCGGTTGACTTGGCTCCCGGAACATGAGTACGCCTCGGACAACTGGCGGAGTGCCGCCACGGGCGCCTCGGGTCGGAGGGCTTTCGCGGATGCAGCCGACGGAACAGGTCAACGGCGAGGATGCTCGCGGTGTGGTGCTTGCGGGCCTGCTGGACAAGTACCGCGCCTTCGTCGGCGATGCCGGCTCGCACGGCCACGCTTACCAGGCGGTGCGGCCGGATACGGCCGGGCCCGATCCGATCTCCCAGTGGGCCGCCGCCGAGTACTACGACGGGCCCACGCTGGCCGCGCTCGTCGAACTGCTCGGCCCGTTGCCCGCGCAGGCGGTCGCCGCCCTCGCGCTCGAAGCCGTGGCGCAGCTCACCCGGCTGCACGTGGCCGGCGGGCTGCACGGGGATCTGAACCCGTGGAACGTCACGCTGTCCGGGGACGGTTTGCGGCTTGTGCATTCTGGGATCGCTCACAGGGCGCGCGGCGCGACGCTCACCGACGTGACCGGAACCCCGCGCCGCGTCGCCTATCTGACGCCGGAGCAGATTCTCGGGCGGCCCTTCGGCGCGGAAGCGGACATCTTCGCGCTCGGCGGCGTGCTCGCGTTCGCGGCCTCGGGCGTGCCTGCTTTCGGCGACGACGAGCCGAACGCGGTGCTGCATCGCATCGTGCACCAGGAGGCCGCGCTGGATGCGGTCCCTGATGCCTTGCGGGGACTGGTGAAAGCATGCCTGAGTAAGGACCCTGCGCAACGTCCGAGCCTGCAGACGCTGGCCGACCGCGCCTGCGGCGTCTTCTCCGACGCGGTGGCCGCGCAGTCGAGATCCGACGCGGGCGAGCCGGAGGCGGAAGGGACCGCGACGCCTCCGGTCCCGGAACCCGACCAGCGCACCGCCGTGTTCGAGCCGTTCGCCGACGCGGCGGGGGACCTCGGATTCGAACGCCCGGGCCGTATCCCGTTCGGCGCCGCGCCGGGCCCGTCCCTCGGCTCAGGGTTCGATCCGGTTCCCGATCCGGCGTCGGAGCCGGCTCTGGAGCCGGCTCTGGGGCCCGATCTGGCCTCGCTGTTCGCCCGCACCGGCCCGGTGGACCGCAACGCCGCAGAGGCGACGCTGACCGAGGTACCGCTGCGCGACGCCTTCGAATCGATGCAGACCCGGCGCGACCCGAAATACGTGCCGGTCTCCGCGTTGACCGCGGACCCGGCGACGCAGCCGACGCTCACCGCGCAGCCGGTCGGGACCGCTCGGCGGCCACGGCGCGCACGGTCCCGGTTGAGCGGTGCCGTGGTCCTCGCCGCGGTGTTCGTCGTCGGCGTCGCCGCCGCGTTCTTTCTGCGCGGCGCGACCCACGGCGCCGTACCTCCGGCCGCGCCCGCCGTGAGCTTGTCCGCCGCGCCCACCGCACCGGTGCCCGGAACCTTCCTGGCCGGCCCAGGCTGTCCCGCATCGCAGTGGGCCGGCAGCACGCAGGCGATCGCGGCGGCCGGGGGTCTGGTCGCGAACGTGGGCGGCGGCGCGCCGGACTGCGGCGGCGCGGCGCTCGCGTTCCTCAAATCGGGCAGCACCGCGCCCGCGGCCTCCAGCTATACCTGGGCCTTCCACCTGAGCTGGACCGCGCGCTGCACGCTGTCGGTGTACATCGCCAACGCCGCGCCTTCCTCCGGATTCGCGCAGTACCGCCTGGACGTCCCGGTCGCGCGGTCCGCGGCGCCCACGACACTCAGCTTTCGCATCAACCAGGGCCAGGCGAAGGGGCAGTGGGTCGCCGCCCCCCAGCTGAACAACATCTCCCTCCCGGATGGGTCGGTGCAGTTGGTCCTCACCGACGCGGGGGCCTTCCCCGGCGACCGCTTCCACGTCACCGCTTCCGCGGTCAAAGCCGCCTGCACCCGGGTCCCGTAGCGCGGCGCGCGGCCGGGGCGCGGGCGGCCGTGTCCCGCCGCACTACGCCTTGAACAGCGCGAACTCCAGCCCGAGTTCCTCGTCGTAGAACGCCACGGGTTGGGTGTCCACGCGGCCGTCGTTGTCGATGAACTCGACGGCGAGGACGTCCGCCGCGATCGACGCGCCGTGCGTGCGCAGCGCCTCACGAGTCTCCGGCTTCAGGCCGTACCAGACCAGCCGGATCCGATCGGCCACGTCAAGGCCGCTGTTCTTGCGTGCGTCCTGGATCAGGCGCACCGCGTCCCGCGCGAGTCCGGCCAGCCGCAGCTCGGGCGTTATCGCCAGGTCCAGCGCCACGGTCTCGCCGTCGGCGCTCGCCACCGCCCATCCCTCGCGCGGAGTCTCGGTGACGATCACCTCGTCGGACGTCACCTCGACCTGCTCGCTCCCGCCGGCCTCGCCCGGCACCGTCAGCCGGGCCGCGCCGCGCTCGCGCAGCTCGTCCGCCAGCCCGGCCGCGTCCGCCGCCGCGATCGCGTTCGCGACCAGCGGTGTGCGCTTGCCGAAGCGCTTGCCCAGCGCGCGGAAGTTGCCCTTGGCGTGGTACTCCAGCAGCTCGCCGCCCGCCTCGGACAGCGCACCGGTGCTCTCGACGTTCAGCTCCTCGGCCACGTGCGCGCGCAACTGCTCGTCCAGCCCGGCCCAGCCGTTCGCGCCGACCAGTGCCCGGCCCAGCGGCTGACGGGTCTTCACCCCGGATTCGGCGCGCGTGGCCCGGCCCAGCTCGACCAGCCGGCGCACCAGCGCCACCTGCCCGGCGAGTTTCCCCGCCACGGCGTCCGGGTCGGGTTTCGGCCAGGCCGCCAGGTGCACGGACTCGGGCGCGTCCGGGGTGACCGGGCGCACCAGGTCCTGCCAGACCCGCTCGGTGACGAACGGAACCATCGGCGCCAGCAGCCGGGTCACCGTCTCCAGCACGGTGTGCAGGGTCGCCAGCGCGGCCGGGTCGGCGTCCCAGAACCGGCGGCGCGAGCGGCGCACGTACCAGTTCGACACGTCGTCCACGTACGCGGCCAGCAGCCGGCCCGCCTGCTGCGTGTCGAAGGCTTCGAGTGCGGCGTCCACCTCGCCCACCAGCCGGTTGAGCTCGGAGAGCACCCAGCGGTCCAGCACCGGGCGGTCGGCCGGGGCCGGGTCGGCCGGTGAGGGCGACCAGCCGCCGGTGCGCGCGTACAGCGCCTGGAAGGCCACCGTGTTCCAGTAGGTCAGCAGGGTCTTGCGCACCACCTCCTGGATCGTGGTGTCGCCGACCCGGCGCGCGGACCACGGCGAGCCTCCGGCCAGCATGAACCAGCGCAGCGCGTCCGCGCCGTGCCGGTCCATCAGCGGCATCGGCTCCAGGATGTTGCCCAGATGCTTGGACATCTTGCGGCCGTCCTCGGCCAGGATGTGCCCAAGGCACAGCACGTTCTTGTACGAGGACTGATCGAACACGAGCGTGCCGATCGCCATCAGCGTGTAGAACCAGCCGCGGGTCTGGTCGATCGCCTCGCAGATGTAGTCGGCCGGGTACGACTGCGCGAACTCCTCGGCGGAGCCGGGCGCGTGCGGGTAGCCCAGCTGCCCGAAGGGCATCGAACCGGCGTCGTACCAGCAGTCGATGACTTCGGGCACCCGCGCGGCCGTGTGGCCGCAGGATCCGCCGCCGTCAGCCTTCGCCGGGCAGGCGAACGAGACCTCGTCGATGTACGGGCGATGCGGGTCGAGGCCGGACAGGTCGCGCCCGGCCAGCTCGCCGAGTTCCGCCAGCGAGCCGACACAGGTGAGGTGTCCCTGCGGGCAGCGCCAGATCGGCAGCGGGGTGCCCCAGTACCGGTTGCGCGAGAGCGCCCAGTCGATGTTGTTGTTCAGCCAGTCGCCGTAGCGGCCGTGCTTGATGTTCTCCGGGTACCAGTTCGTGTGCTCGTTCTCCCGCAGCAGCGCGTCCTTGACCGCCGTGGTGCGGATGTACCAGGACGGTTGCGCGTAATACAGCAACGCGGTGTGGCAGCGCCAGCAGTGCGGATAGGAGTGCTCGTATTCGAGGTGACGGAACAGCAGGCCCCGGGCCTTCAGGTCGGCGGTCAGCTGCTCGTCGGCCTTCTTGAAGAACACCCCGCCGACCAGCGCGACGCTCTGCTCGAACGTGCCGTCCGGCCGGATCGGGTTGACCACCGGCAGGTTGTAGGCCCGGCACACCCTCAGGTCGTCCTCGCCGAAGGCCGGGGCTTGGTGCACCAGACCGGTGCCGTCCTCGGTCGTCACATAGTCCCCGAGCACGACGAAGTGCGCGTCCTGGGCCCGGCCCTCCGGCCCCGGAGGGAAGGCGACCAGGTCGAACGGCCGCCGGTAGTGCCAGCGCTCCATCTCGCGGCCGGTGAACGACTCGCCGGTGACCCGCCACCCCTCGCCCAGCGCCTCGGCGAGCAACGGTTCCGCGACGACCAGCCGCTCGACGCCGTCCGTCGCGACGACGTACGTCACGTCCGGGTGCACTGCCACCGCGGTGTTGGACACGAGTGTCCACGGCGTCGTGGTCCACACGAGCAGCGCCGCGGCGGGAGCGTCGCCGTCGCCGGCCAGGGGACCCGAAGTCAGCGGGAAGCGCACGAACACCGACGGATCCACCACGGTCTCGTACCCCTGCGCGAGTTCGTGGTCGGACAGACCGGTACCGCAGCGCGGGCAGTACGGCGCCACCCGGTGATCCTGTACCAGCAGGCCCTTGTCGAAGATCTGCTTGAGCGACCACCACACCGACTCGATGTAGCCGGGGTTCATGGTCCAGTACGCCTCGGACAGGTCGACCCAGTAGCCCATCCGTTCGGTCATCTTCTCGAAGGCGTCCACGTGCCGCTTGACCGACTCGCGGCACTTGGCGTTGAACTCGGCGACGCCGTACGCCTCGATGTCCTGCTTACCGGAGAAGCCCAGTTCCTTTTCGACGGCCAGTTCCACGGGCAGCCCGTGACAGTCCCAGCCGGCCCGCCGCTCGACCCGGTAGCCCTTCATCGTGCGGTAGCGGGGGAAGACGTCCTTGAAGACGCGGGCCTCGACGTGGTGGGTGCCCGGCGTGCCGTTCGCGGTGGGCGGTCCCTCGTAGAACGTCCAGCGCGGGCCGTCCGCGGTGGCCTGCAGGGACGTGCGGAAGACGGACCGCTCGCGCCAGAAGTCGAGCACCTCGTGCTCCATGGCGACCAGGTCCACCTGGGCGGTTACCGGGCGATACATGCTCTCTCGTCCCTCTCGCGAGCGTGCACGACGTTTATCGAACACTGTGGTCGCGAAGGGACGAGTCGCCCGCGCTGTGTTCGACGAACACGACGGCGGGGTTCCCGCGGTACCACCCTCCTTGGCCCGGAAGCGCCACACAGCGCGCTGGACCGGACCCTCTCGTTGCGCCGTCCGGCCGGTTCTACTGAGCGGGTCGCCGACGTGTGGCGGTCGGCCCGCGGTTCTTCCGGCGGCTCCGGGGTGATGTTCGCGCCGTGCGCCCGCCAGGCTCACACCGTCCCTGACTCGCTCACGGCCGCTTGCGGCGCTACTGTCCCCATCCACGCCTCTTCGGACTGGGTTCATAGTGTAGGGCCATGACACCACCGCGGCCGCATGGTTTGCCTTCCGGGCATCACGAACAGCGCCGGGAAGACCGTTCGTCGCCCGACATGCGCGTCGCCATTCGGGTAAAGCCCGGGGCCAGTCGCACGAAGGTGGGTGGCTCGTACGGCGCCGGAGCCGCGCTCATCGTCGCCGTATCGGAGCGTGCGGTGGACGGTAAGGCCACGGAAGCGGCCCTAAAGGCGCTTGCGGACGCTATAGGTGTCGCGCGGCGGAAAGTCCGGCTCGTGTCCGGTGTCAACAGCCGAGACAAGCTTGTCGAGATCCTCGACCCGCCGAGTGGTCTTGCGCACCGCCTTGAGACACTTCGCGCAGGTTAGACCGGGGTCGGCGGCCGCTCGGGAGCGCGGTGGGTGACGTGCCCGGGAAAAGTTCTTTGCCTTTTCGTGATTAGGCATGGAGGTGTCCGGGCACCAATCGCACGCGTAACCCGTTGTGCGGAATGGGTGACGGGCGTCGGAGCGCTCCCCACCCCGCACTACACGCCCGCACCCCAGCCGCCCCGGCAGCTTCCTCGCCGTCCGGAGCGGCCCTTTCCGATCTGAGAGCGAGGGATGCACTCGTGAGCACCACCGCGCGCAATTCCGCCTCCGCCGCGTCACCGGCGACCGTTCCGGCCGTGAAGAAGACCGGTAAGAAGACGGCGGCCAAGCCCGCGCAGCGCCCTTCGGCCTCCGGCCCGGCGAACAAGGTGCCCGCTTCGCGGGGCGGGCGGGCCGCTTCGGCCAAGCCCAAGACCGAGACGCTGCCCGAACCAGCCCTGGTGGCGGCCGGCGCGGCGGGCCGCGGCGCCCCGGGCGCGCTGCCGGTGCGACCCGGCGAGGACCCGTGGACCGAGGCCGAGGTCGCCGAGGTCGAGACCGAACTGCGCGCTGAGGTCGACCGGCTGCGCGCGGACGTGGCCGCGGCCGACATGGCCCTGGCCGACCTGCTGCGCGACGCCAGCGACGGCGCCGGTGACGACCAGGCGGACGCCGGGTCCAAGAACTTCGAGCGGGAGCACGAGATGTCCATCGCGGCCAACGCGCGGGACATGCTGGTGCAGTCCGAGCGCGCGCTGGCCCGTATCGCCGCGGGCACCTACGGCGCCTGCGAGAGCTGCGGCGAGCCGATCGGCAAGGCGCGTTTGCAGGTCTTCCCGCGTGCGACCCTGTGCGTGAGCTGCAAGCAGAAGCAGGAGCGCAGGTACTGAGGCCCGGCGCGCGGTCCGGTCGCGGGCCGTCGGGAGCGTGTCCGGTTCGGGCTCTCGCCGAGTTCACCGGGCGCGACCAGGTAAGGTCGGCGCGTGGAGCGCATGGACATCGCTAGAGGGCAGGATGCCGCACCGCCGGCCGATGAGGCCCGCGTGACGGCACAGGATCCACGGGATCCAGGGCCAGGGGTCGACGTGCCGCCCGCCGGTTCGGGACGGCGGGTACGCCGCGTCGGCGTGCTGCTGGCGGTTGCGGTGGCCGTGTACGCCCTCGACGCGGCGAGCAAGGCGATCGTGGTCGCCACGATGCACTACGGGTATCCGATCAGGCTGCTCGGTCCGGCCCTTCGGCTGGATTACACCCGCAATCCCGGCGCGGCGTTCTCCATCGGCGAGGCTTACACCATCATCTTCACGGTCATCGCGGTGGGCGTGATCGTGGTGATCCTGCGGCTGGCCCGGAGGCTGTTCAGCCTGCCCTGGGCTTTCGCGCTCGGCCTGCTGCTCGGCGGGGCGCTGGGCAACCTCACGGACCGGATCGTGCGCGCACCCGGGTTCCTGCGCGGCTGGGTGGTCGACTTCATCGAGCTGCCGCACTGGCCGATCTTCAACCTGGCGGACTCGGCGATCTGCGTGGGCGGCGCGCTGATGGTGTTGCTGGCCTTCCGCGGACTGCATCCGGACGGCAGCGACGAGCGGGCCCAGGCCCAGGCTGCACAGGCCCAGGCTGCACAGGTCCAGGCTGCACAGTCCCAGGCTGCACAGGTCCAGGCACAGGGGCCCGACGGGAACGGCTCGTGAGCGCCGGGCTGCGCTCGCTGCCGGTACCGGAGGGTCTCGACGGCGAGCGGGTGGACGCCGCGCTCTCGCGGATGTTCGGGCTTTCACGCACGAAGGCCGCCGATCTGGCCGCCGAGGGCCGGGTCGCCGTCGACGGCGCGATCGTCGGCAAGTCGGACAAGGTCCGCGGCGGCGCCTGGCTTGAAGTGGAGCTGCCGCCGCCGCCCGCGCCGGTCGAGCAGACCGTCGTCGAACCGGTGCCCGGTATGCGCATCGTCCACGACGACGATCACATCGTCGTCGTGGACAAGCCGGTCGGCGTGGCGGCGCACCCGAGCCCCGGCTGGCTCGGGCCGACCGTGGTCGGCGGGCTGGCCGCGGCCGGATACCGGATCTCCACCTCGGGCGCGGCCGAACGCCAGGGCGTCGTGCACCGGCTGGACGTCGGCACCTCGGGCCTGATGGCCGTGGCCAAGTCGGAGTTGGCCTACACGGCGCTCAAACAGGCGTTCCGGGACCGCACCGTGGACAAGACCTACAACGCGTTGGTGCAGGGCTACCCGGACCCGATGAGCGGAACGGTCGACGCGCCGATCGGACGCCATCCCAAGCTCGACTACAAGTGGGCGATCACCGCCGACGGCAAGGACTCGGTCACCCACTACGACACGATCGAGGCGTTCCGGCACGCGACTTTGCTGGAGATCAAGCTGGAGACCGGCCGCACGCATCAGATCAGGGTCCATATGTCCGCGTTGCACCACCCCTGCGTCGGCGACTTGACCTACGGCGCGGACCCCATGCTGACCAAGCGCCTCGGCCTGGCACGCCAGTGGCTGCACGCGGTCCGGCTGGCATTCGAGCATCCGGCGACCGGCGAGCGCGTCGAGTTCGAGTCGCCCTATCCGGCCGACCTCCAGCACGCGCTGGATGTCATCGCCGCCGAGAGCTGAGGCCGCCAGTGCAGGCCGAGCATTCCGCCGCCGCCACCACGGCCGCCACCACCACCACCGCCGCGTCGGCCGGTCCGGTGCCGGTCGGCTGGCTGGTGTTGATCTACCGGGTGCCGTCGGAGCCGACCCGGCTGCGGGCCGCGGTGTGGCGCCGGCTCAAGGGGCTGGGCGCGATCTACCTGCAGAACTCGGCGGCGGCGCTGCCGGCGGGGGCGGCGGCGGAGCGGGCGCTGCGCAAGCTGCGGCACGAGATCGGGGAGATGGGCGGCAGTGCGGTGCTGCTCTCGTGTACCGCACTGGCCGGGGAAGCGGAGGTGCTCTCGGCGTTCCAGACCGCGCGGGACGACGAGTACGAGGAGATCATCGACAAGTGCCAGGACTTCCTGGCGCAGTTGGAGAAGGAGTACAAGGCCGAGCACTTCACCTACGCCGAGCTTGAGGAGAACGAGGAGGACCTGGTCAAGCTCCAGGGTTGGCTGGCCAAGGTGACCGACCGGGACGTGTTCGGGGCGCCCAAGCGCGCGGCGACTCTGGATGCGCTCGGGATGTGCGAGCGGGCGCTGGAGGATTACGCGGCGCGCGTCTACGCGGAGGAAGGCGAAGGCCAGTAAGACGAGCAACACCAGCAAGGCCAGTACGACCAGTAGGACCAGTAAGCCAGCAAGAGCCGGTCATACGCGGCGCCTGAGGGGCCCGCAGGGGCTCCGCTATAGTGGAGGCTCCGGCGGAGGGGCTCGCCGTCAACCGTCGCAGCAACGCGTGGGCACAGCGCTGCGGCCAACGGTCCCTACTCGAACGCGGTACTGCGAGTAGGAGAGGTGTTCGCGATGGCTCACACGCCAGAACCCGAGAACGGGGCCCTGGTCGACGGCAATCATGAACTGCCGATCGACCCGGACATCCGGATCGAATCGGCGGACGCGACACAGAACGCCATTGCGGCACGGCGCAAGCACATGCGCGTGCTCGCGGCCATCGCACTCGGCGGCTTCTTCGGCGGCTTGGCGCGTTACGAGATCGGGCTGGCCTTCCCCACCGCGCACGGCACGTTCCCCGCGACGACCTTCGGCATCAACCTGGCCGGATCGTTCATCCTGGCGCTGCTCACCGTCTTCGTGCTCGAAATCCTTCCGCCGACCGTGTACGTGCGCCCGCTGGTCGGCGTCGGCTTCTGCGGCGCCCTGACGACGTTCTCGACCTGGATGCTCGACACAGACCGGTTGCTGGGCGCCGGGCACTACGGCGCGGCCGCGGGCAACGTGTTCGGCTCACTGGCCGCCGGCCTGGCCGCGACCAGCCTCGGCCTGACGGTCGGACGCGCCGTGGTCGCGCATCGCGAGCGCCGGCTCGGCGGCGAGCGGGTCGAGGAGCGCGAACTGGTGCCGGCGCAGGGCGGCTCGCAGTGAACCGGGCGGCGCGGACCAAGACGGCACGAGACGAGGCGGCACGAGACGAGGCGGTGGCGTGATGCTGGCTTTCGCGGTCGGCCTTGGCGCCGCGGCCGGTGCGGTGCTGCGGTACCTGGTCGACCAGGCGGTATCGCGCCGCCGCGCGGGCACGTTCCCGGCCGGAACCTGGCTGATCAACATCACCGGCTCTCTGCTGCTCGGCCTGCTCGCCGGGCTGGCCACGCACCACGGCCTGGCTGCGGGCGCGGTGGCGATCATCGGCACGGGCGTGTGCGGCGGCTACACGACCTTCTCCACGTTCGGCTACGAGACGGTCCGGCTGATGGAGGAGGGCTCGGGCCTGGTCTCGCTCGCGAATCTGGCCGGCAGCGTGGCCGCCGGGCTCGCCGCGGCCGCACTGGGGCTGGGCATCGGGCTTTTGTGACAGGGCTCTGACGGTAAAGTCCGATCCTCAACCCCGGGCCACAACATCCGTCGGCGGACAGCGCTAGGATTCCGTGCCGTGGCTGACTCCTTCGTTCACCTGCACGTTCACACCGAATACTCCATGCTTGACGGAGCGGCCCGGCTCAAGGACATGTTCAAACGGGCGGCGCAGCTGGAGATGCCCGCGGTCGCGATGACCGACCACGGCAACCTGCACGGGGCGCACGACTTCTTCAAGCAGGCCAACGCCGCCGGCGTCAAGCCGATCCTCGGCATCGAGGCATACGTCGCGCCGGAGGCCCGGCAGACCACCAAACAGATCTTCTGGGGCCAGCCCAGCCAGAAGTCCGACGACGTGTCGGGCTCCGGCTCGTACACGCACATGACGATCTGGGCCGCGAACGCGCGCGGCCTTTCCAATCTCGTCAAGCTCTCCTCCAGGTCCTACACCGAGGGCTTCCACCGCAAGTGGCCGCGCATGGACCGCGAGTTGCTTGCGGAGCACCACGAGGGCCTGATGGCCACCACCGGCTGCCCGTCCGGGGAGGTGCAGACCCGGCTGCGGCTGGGCCAGTACGACAAGGCGCTCGAAGCCGCCGCGCGGTACCAGGAGATCTTCGGCAGGGAGAACTACTACCTGGAGCTGATGTCGCACGGGCTCGACATCGAGTCCCGGGTGCGCGAGGACCTGCTGCGCATCGGCCGCGAGCTGGACATCCCGCCGGTCGTCACCAACGACTCGCACTATACGCACCAGCACGAGTCGGTCTCGCACGACGTGCTGCTGTGCATCCAGACCGCCTCCAACATCGACGATCCGAACCGCTTCCGCTTCGGCGGCGACGGCTACTACCTCAAGAGCGCGGACGAGATGCGCTCCGTCGAGGACAACGAGGTCTGGCGCGAAGGCTGCCGCAACACCCTGCTGATCGCCGAGAAGGTGGACACCGCGGGGATGTTCACCTTCAGGAACCTGATGCCGCGGCTGCCGCCGCCGGACGGGCTGACCGAGGACGAGTGGTTCCGCAAGCTCGCCTACCAGGGCCTGGACCGGCGCTTCCCGGCCGGTTACCCGGACCCCGAGGGTTACCGGCAGCGGCTCGAATACGAGCTGGGCATCATCATCCAGATGGGGTTCCCCAGCTACTTCATCGTGGTCGCGGACTTCATCAACTGGGCCAAGGACAACGGCATCCCGGTCGGTCCGGGACGCGGCTCGGCGGCCGGCTCGCTGGTCGCCTACGCGCTCGGCATCACCGACCTGGACCCGATCCCGTACAACCTGCTGTTCGAGCGCTTCCTCAACCCCGACCGCGTCTCGATGCCCGACATCGACGTCGACTTCGACGACCGCCGCCGCGCCGACGTGATCCGCTACGTGACCGAGAAGTACGGCGAGGACAAGGTCGCGCAGATCGCCACCTTCGGCACGATCAAGGCCAAGGCGGCCGTGAAGGACTCCTCGCGGGTGCTCGGTTACCCCTTCGCGATGGGCGACCGGATCACCAAGGCGATGCCTCCGACGGTGATGGGCAAGGACATCCCGCTCTCTGGGATCTTCAACCCGGAGCACCCGCGCTACGCCGAGGCCGGCGAGTTCCGATCGCTCTACGAGTCCGACACCGACGTGCGCAAGGTCGTGGACACCGCGAAGGGCATCGAGGGCCTGATCCGGCAGCCCGGCGTGCACGCGGCCGGTGTGATCATCTCGGCGGAGCCGATCACCGACTACGTGCCGGTGATGATGCGACCTGCCGACGGTGTGATCATCACGCAGTTCGACTATCCGACCTGCGAATCGCTCGGCCTGATCAAGATGGACTTCCTCGGGCTGCGCAACCTGACCATCCTCGACGACGCGGTGCGCAACATCGAGCAGAGCACCGGCACCAAGGTGGACCTGCTCACGATCCCGCTGGACGACAAGCCCACCTACGAGCTGATGAGCCGCGGCGACACGCTCGGGGTGTTCCAGCTCGACGGCGGGCCGCTGCGCTCGCTGCTGCGCCAGCTGCGCCCGGACAACTTCGAGGACGTATCCGCCGTCATCGCCCTGTACCGGCCCGGCCCGATGGGCGCGAACTCCCACATCAACTACGCGGAGCGCAAGAACGGCCGCCAGCAGATCACCCCGATCCACCCCGAGCTGGCCGACCCGCTCCGAGAGGTCCTGGACGTCAGCTACGGCCTGATCATCTACCAGGAGCAGGTCATGTCGGCCGCGCAGGTGCTGGCCGGGTACTCGCTCGGACAGGCCGACCTGCTGCGCCGCGCGATGGGCAAGAAGAAGAAGGAGGTCCTGGACAAGGAGTTCGTCCCGTTCTCCGAGGGCATGCGCGCCAACGGCTACTCGAACGAGGCGATCAAGACCATCTGGGACATCCTGGTCCCGTTCGCCGACTACGCCTTCAACAAGGCGCACTCGGCGGGCTACGGCCTGGTCGCGTACTGGACCGCGTACCTCAAGGCCAACTATCCGGCCGAGTACATGGCCGCGCTGCTCAGCTCGGTCAAGGACGACAAGGACAAGTCCGCGGTCTACCTCGGCGAGTGCCGCCGCATGGGTATCAAGGTTCTGCCGCCGGACGTGAACGAGTCCGACGCCGACTTCACCCCGCGCGGCCAGGAGATCCGCTTCGGCCTTTCCGCGATCCGCAACGTCGGCGCGAACGTGGTCGAGTCGATCCGGGCCGCGCGCCGGACCAAGGGCCGCTTCACCTCCTTCCCGGACTTCCTGAACAAGGTCGACGCCGTGGTCTGCAACAAGCGCACCATCGAGTCGCTGATCAAGGCGGGAGCCTTCGACTCGCTCGGGCACGCCCGCCGCGGCCTGCTGGAGCAGCACGAGCGCGCCGTCGACAGCGTGGTGGAGGTCAAGAAGCAGGAGGCGATCGGGCAGGACTCGCTGTTCGGCGCGCTGCTCGGCGAGGAGGAGAAGGCCGCCGCCGCCCCGGGGCTGGAGCTGGAGTTCTCCGCCTCCGAGTGGGACAAGGGCATCCTGCTCGGTTACGAGCGGGAGATGCTGGGCCTGTACGTGTCCGACCACCCGCTTTCAGGGCTCGAACACCTTCTCGCGTCCAAGGCCGACGCATCGATCGCCACCCTCAACGCCGAGGCGCAGATGTACCCGGACGGCGCGACCGCGACCGTCGGCGGCATCATCAGCGGGCTGCAGCGCAAGATGACCAAGCAGGGCAACCAGTGGGCCATCGCCACGATCGAGGACCTGGAGGGCTCGATCGACGTGATGTTCTTCCCGAACAGCTACCAGCTCTACGCGACCGCGCTCACCGAGGACGCGGTGGTGCTGGTCAAGGGCAAGGTCGAGCGGCGCGAGGACGTGCCCCGGCTGATGGCGATCGAGCTGACCGTGCCCGACCTGGCGCTGGCCGAGGCCAACCAGCCGCTGGTGCTGCACGTACACGACTCGAAGATCACCCCGGCCTCGGCGCCCCGCCTTCGCGAGGTGCTGGCCAGCCACCCGGGCATGACCGAAGTCAGGGTACGCATGCGCGGGCGGACCGCGACCACGGTGCTCAAGGTCGGCGACCACCTGCGCGTCACCCCGTCCCCGGCGCTGATGGGCGACTTGAAGGCGCTGCTCGGACCGTCCTGCCTGGGCTGATGGCTGGTGGCCGACGGGCTGAGCGGCGGCGGCCGGGCGCGGCGGAGCCGCTACGGATGGATGGTCTCGCCGCGCTCCAGCATCGCGATGAACTTGGCGATCCGGTCCGCCCGGGTCTGCGGACGCTTGGCGTCGTGGATCCGGTAGAGGACGGCGTACCGGTTGGCCCCGGTGAGCGTGGCGAAGAACTGCGCCGCCCGCGGATTCGCTTCGAGCGCTGCTTGCAGGTCCGGCGGCACCTGGGCCGCGGACTGCCCGTCGTAGGCGCGCTCCCAGCGGCCGTCCGCCTTCGCCGCCTCGACCTCCCGCAATCCGGCCGGCTGCATCCGGCCCGCTGCGATCAGGGCCAGCGCCTTCTCGGTGTTCACCTTCGACCAGCGGCTGCGCGCGCGGCGCGGGGTGAAGCGCTGCAGCCACCAGCGCTCATCCAGTTTGTTCTTCTGTCCGTCGATCCAGCCGAAGCACAGCGCCTCGTCGAGCGCCTCGGCGTAGGTGACGCTCGGGATGCCGCTCTCCCGCCGCGCGATCTTCAGCCACAGCCCGTCCGGGGTGTGCGCGTGGTGCTCGGCCAGCCACGCCGCCCACAGCGGCGCGGATGCGAAGGACAGGATCACTCGCTCCATGCCACCATCGAACCATCGGCCGCCGACAGCAACCCACAGCAGCCGACCCGTGCGCGACAAGCTCAGGCAGCCGTGAAAAGCTTGGTGCGATGAGCACTGAGACGCCGTGGCCGACACCCCTGCCGTCGCCGAGCCCCCACGACAGTTCGCGCCCGCCGTCCCAGCCGCGGTGGCAGGCGCGGCAGGAGGTCGCCGCGTTCGCAGTGGTAACCGCCGCGAGCGTGCTGCTGGCCTTCGGCGTCGGGGCGCTGTGGCGCGTCTTCGCCCCGGCCGTGCTCGGTGTGGTCAACCAGGGCGGGATCTACTACGCGGCGCCGGAGGGCAAGACCTTCATCGCGCGCGACGGCTGGTTCGCGGCCCTCGCGTGCATAGCCGCGGTCCTGCTCGCGTTGGCCGCCTTCCTGCGTTACCGGCGCGGCGGCGGCCTGGGCGCGGCGCTCGGGCTGGCCGTGGGCGGCATCGCGGGCGGCTACCTCGCCGCCTGGTTCGGCGCGATCGTCGGCCCCGGCGCCGGTTCGGTCCTGCGGGCGGCGCGCGGCGTGGCGAACGCGGGCTCCTTCGCGCTGCCGATGACGCTGCGCGCCACCGGCGCGGTGTGGCTGTGGCCCGCCGTCGCCGCTGGCCTGTTCTTCTTCTTGATGCTGCTGTTCGGCCCAGTGGAGGCGGACCGGGAACCGCCCGGCTTCCCCGGATGGGGGCAGTCGCTTGAGGGTGACGGTGACGGTGAGAGTGACGAAGAGGGTGAGCGTGCGCGGGAAGCGCAAAGTTCGCCTCGGAACGCGGTTGCGGACCGCGTGAACGCGATCGCGCCGGGCGAGCCGGCGAACGAACCGCCTGCGCCGCAACCCGATCAGCTTCCCGATTGAAGCGGGGCCGCGCGCGACGCCTGCCATTCGTCCAGCAGGCCGGGCACCCGGCTACGCACGAAGGCGAAGAAGTCCCGCATCTCGGCGACGCGCTCGGCCGCAGTGCTGTGCGCTGAGCCCAGGCTGCCGAGCAGTTCGTCGGCCGCCGAGATCACCACGTCGTAGAACTGCACGGCGGTCGCCGTGCCTGCGTACCACGTGTGGTCGCGCAGCCGGTAGTGATCGCGGCGCGACCCGGGCACCGGCTCGCGCACGACGAAACCGATCTGGCCGAGGTACCGCACCGCCCCGGAGATCGCGGCCGGGCTCACCTCCAGCCGCGCGGCCAGCTGCGTCGCGGTCAGCCCCGGTGCGTCGGCCGTCATCAGCGCGAACAGCACCCGCGCGGCCATGCGCGGAAAGCCCCAGTCGGCGAACAGCAGCGCGAGCTTCTCCACGAAGCCGCGCACCGCTTCCTCGCCGCGGCCCGCCTGGCCGCCGTCCACCGTCGTCACCCTCGCATTTTACCTGCTTCACAGGTTTCACGAAATTGTGAAACGAGTGTAGCGTAACGGCCATGACGAACCCTGCGGCGATCGAGATCGCCGGGCTGCGCAAGCATTTCGGCCGCACGCGCGCGCTCGACGGACTGGACCTGCGCGTCGAGCGCGGCGAGGTACACGGCTTCCTCGGTCCGAACGGTGCGGGAAAGTCCACCACCATCCGCATCCTGCTCGGCCTGCTGCGCTCGGATGGCGGCACGGTCCGGCTTCTCGGCGCGGATCCGTGGCGTGACGCGGTCTCGCTGCACCGCCGCCTCGCGTACGTGCCCGGTGACGTGACGCTGTGGCCCAACCTCACCGGGGGAGAAGCGATCGACCTGCTCGGCCGGCTGCGCGGCGGCTTCCCGGCGAACCGCCGCGACGAGCTGATCTCCCGCTTCGAGCTCGACCCGCGCAAGAAGGGCCGCGCCTACTCCACCGGCAACCGGCAGAAGGTCGCGCTGATCGCCGCGTTCGCCGGCGAACCCGAACTGCTGATCCTCGACGAGCCGACCTCCGGCCTGGACCCGCTGATGGACGCGGTCTTCCGCCAGTGCGTCGCCGAGGCGCACGAGCGCGGAGCCACCGTCCTGCTCTCCAGCCACATCCTGTCCGAGGTAGAAGAGCTCTGCGACCGGGTCTCGATCATCAGGACCGGGCGCACCGTCGACGCCGGCAGCCTCGCCGAGTTGCGGCACCTGGCGCGCACGACGATCACCGCGCAACTGGTCCGCCGCGACGCGGACGGGATCGGCGCGCGCCTGCGCGCCGCCGGGGTGCACGAGCTGACGATCGAGGGCTCGACCGTGCGCTGCCAGGCCGACCCCGAGGCGCTGGAGGCCGTCCTGCGCGCGCTGACCGACGCGGGAGTTCGAGCCCTGACCAGTCGCCCGCCCACCCTCGAAGAGCTCTTCATCAAGTACTACGCCGCCGAGCAGCCGGGCGAGGGCCGGGACGAGGCGGCGGCGGTCCGATGAACGGGCACATGATGAAGGAGGATGCGTCACAGCGTCCGTTCGCCGGCATGCGCGTCCTGGTGCAACTCGCCCTTCGCCGCGATCGGATCGCGCTGCCCGCGTGGGTGTACGTGCTCATCGCGATCGCGGCATCGACCGGGTACAGCCTCAGGGGTCTGTACCCGACCGAGCAGTCGCGCGCACAGTTCGCCGCGATCCTCAACGCGACCGGGTCGACGATCGCGATCTACGGCCCGGTCGAATCCACCTCGCTCGGCGGCGTGACAGCTTGGCGCATCGCCGTACTGGCGGCCGTACTCGCCGCGGTCATGTCGATCCTGCTCGTGGTGCGGCACACCCGCGCCGAGGAGCAGACGGGGCGTCAGGAACTGCTCGGTGCGTCCCCGGTGGGCCGCCGCGCGGTGCCGGCCGCGGCACTGGGCGTCGCGCTGCTGGCGAACAGCGCCGTGGCGCTGGGAATCAGCGTCGCGATGCCCTTGGCCGGCTGCACTTTCACCGGGGCACTCGCGCTCGGGCTCGCCGTCGGCGCCTGCGGCTGCTTCTTCGCGGGCCTGGCCGCGCTCACCGCGCAGTTCGCGCAGACCTCGCGGGGGGCGAACAGCGCGGCCTGCGCCGCGGTCGGGGTCTTCTTCCTCATCCGCGCGACGGCCGACGCGGGCGGCCACCGCTGGCTGCTGTGGTTCACACCGCTCGGCTGGGTCGAGCGGGTCGGCGCGTACAGCGCGAACCGCTGGTGGGTCCTGGCGCTGCCCGCTGCGGGCGCGCTCGGCCTCGCGGTCGTGGCGACCCGGCTGGCCGCGGTCCGCGACCTCGGCGCGGGGCTGCTGGGCTCACGCTTCGGCCCCGAGCGCGCCGGCCGGGATCTGAGCGGACCATACGGCCTGGCCTGGCGGCTGCACCGGGGCGCGCTGCTCGGCTGGTCCATCGGGTTCCTCGTCGGCGGCGCGGCGATCGGCTACATCGCCAAGGACATCGGGGGAGTGCTGAGCTCCAGCTCGAAGCTCGTCCAGATCATCGATGAGATCGGCGGCCATCAGGCGCTCGTGGATGCCTACCTGGCCGCCAGCATGGGCATCTTCGGCCTGGTCGCGGGCGCCTACGCGGTGCAGGCGACGCTGCGGGCGCGCGGGGAGGAGAGCAGCGGCCGTGCGCAGCTGCTGCTGGCCGGGCCGGTGGGCCGGGTGCGCTGGGCGGCGGGACACTGCGCCGCGGCGCTGCTCGGCTCGGCGCTGGTGCTCGCCGCGGGCGGTCTCGGCGCCGGGCTCGCGCACGGCCTTCGGATGCACGACGTGTCCGGCCAAGTGCCGCGCCTGGTCTTGGCCGCCCTGGCGCAGTGGCCCGCGGTGGCCGTGGTCGCGGCGCTCGCGGCGGCGCTGTTCGGCCTCCTGCCCGCCCGCACGCCCGTGGCTTGGGCCGCGCTGACCGTGTTCCTGCTGCTCGGACAGCTCGGCCCGGTGCTCAAGCTGAACCAGGCCGTGATGGACGTCTCACCGTTCACGCACCTGCCGAGAGTGCCGGGAGATGCCTGGACGTGGCCGCCGGTAGGCTGGCTCGTCGCGACCGCCGGCGGGCTGCTCGCGCTCGCCCTGGACGGTTTCCGCCGCCGTGACCTGGACCTCGACTGATGGCTTTGCACGGGCCCTCGACTCAGCCGCGGCCGATGGCGGCGGTGCGCGCGGCGGTCAGCCGTACCAGGTCGGCGGGGGCCAGTTCGATCTCCAGGCCGCGGCGCCCCGCGGAGCAGAACACGGTTTCGTGCTCAAGCGCGGACCGGTCGACCACCGTCGGCAGCCTCTTGCGCTGTCCCAGCGGGGAGATGCCGCCGAGCACGTAGCCGGTCGCGCGCTCGGCCGCGGCGGGGTCCGCCATCGCCGCCTTCTTCCCCCCGACCGCGCTCGCCAGCGCTTTGAGATCGAGCTGGCCGCAGACCGGCACCACGGCCACGACGAGCTTGCCGTCCACATCCGCAAGCAGGGTCTTGAACACGCGCTGCGGTGCGACCCCCATCGCCTCGGCGGCCTCGGTGCCATACGACTGCGCGGCCGGGTCGTGCTCGTAGGCGTGCACCTCGAACTTCACCTCGGCCGCTGCCAGCGCGACCGTCGCCGGAGTACCCTTTGACGCAGCACCTTTAGACGCAGCCTTGTTCGCCATGCGGCGAGCTTAGAGCGCGCGCGCAGAGGGGCACCACACCGGGCGACGGTCAGCGGTCGCGGCGCAGCAGATCCACCGCCGGCAGCGTTCTCAGTTCCTTGATGAGCATGGTCTCCCGGCGCAACAGCACCTGCTCGCGCTGGAGCCGCGTCGCCGTGTCCGGCGTGGCCAGCAGCCGTTGCTTGTCCCGCAGGTCGAGCACCATCGCCGCGGCGATCAGGTACGACAGCACGGTCGGATCGTCCGGCAGTTCCGGGATGCCGCCGGTGCGCACTCCGCGCAGACCCGCCAGCGCGCGCTGATACCCGAGCAGCAGGGCCGTGCTCGACGTCTTGAGCGCCTCGGCCCGCGTGTCCGAGGACTCCTCCAGGAACTCGACCTCCCCGACGAGATAGGGGCCGCTGCCGTCCACGTCCAGCAGCCGGAAACGCTGCACGCCCGTGGTCACCAGCGAGTAACGGCCGTCATCGTGCGCCTCCAGCGCCGAGATCCGCGCCGTGCAGCCGATGTCGTACACGCTCTCCACCGACTGCGCGCCGATCTCCCGGCCGTCCCTGATCGCCACGACGCCGAACTGCCGCGCCTCGCCCTCCGGCATTTCCCGCAGGTCGGCCACCATTCTGCGGTAACGCGGCTCGAAGATGTGCAGGGGCAGCACCACGCCGGGGAAGAGCACCGATCCCAGGGGAAAGAGCGGCAGCGTGGTGGCCATGGCCCTAGCCTAGAGGGCCCGGCTGAAGGTACGCAGGCGACACAACAGCATCGGCCGGCCTCGCAGATCGTCCGCAGGGCGGAATCCTCGGCACCGGTCGTCACCGGGCGAACTACACTGGCCGGGTGATCACTCGTATCGATTTGCGGGGGATGGACCTGCTCGGGGGTTCCGTCGACCTGCGCACCGTGGTGCCGCGGGCCGAACTGGACGTGGAGACGGCCGTCGAAGCCGTCCGGCCGATCTGCGAGGACGTGCGCGTGCGCGGTGAGGCCGCGCTGATCGAGTACGGCGAGCGCTTCGACGGCGTACGCCTCCAGTCGGTCCGGGTCGCCCGCGAGGCCCTGGCGAACGCGCTGGCCGGCCTCGACCCGCAGGTGCGCTCCGCGCTGGAGGAGTCGATCCGCCGCGCCCGCAAGGTGCACACCGACCAGAAGCGCCGCGACGTGCGCACGCAGGTGGTGCCCGGCGGCGCGGTCACCGAGCGCTGGATCCCGATGGACCGGGTCGGGCTGTACGTGCCCGGCGGCCTGGCCGTCTACCCCTCCTCGGTGGTCATGAACGTGATCCCGGCGCAGGTCGCGGGCGTCGGCGCGATCGCTGTCGCCTCGCCGCCGCAGCGCGAGCACGGCGGCCTGCCACACCCCACCATCCTCGCCGCCTGCGCTCTGCTCGGCGTGGACGAGGTGTACGCGGTCGGCGGCGCTCAGGCGGTCGCGATGTTCGCATACGGAGCCGGCCAGGGCGCCACCCGTTGCGCCCCGGTGGATCTGGTCACCGGGCCGGGCAACATCTACGTGGCGGCGGCCAAGCGGCTGCTGAAGGGCCGCATCGGCATCGACGCCGAGGCCGGGCCCACCGAGATCGCGATCCTGGCGGACCTGAGCGCCAGCCCCGCGCACGTCGCCGCCGACCTGATCAGCCAGGCCGAGCACGACCCGCTGGCCGCCGCGGTGCTGGTCACCGACGCCGCCGCGCTCGCCGAGGCGGTCGAGGTGGAACTGGCCCGACAGGTGCCGGCCACCAAGCACAGCCAGCGCATCGCGACCGCGCTCGGCGGCCGGCAGTCCGCGATCGTGCTCGTCGACGACATCGAGGCCGGGCTCGCCGTGGTCAACGCCTACGCCGCCGAGCACCTGGAGATCCAGACCTCGAACGCGCGGGTCGTGGCCGGCCGGGTGCGCAACGCCGGGGCCGTCTTCGTCGGGCCGCACTCGCCGGTCTCGCTCGGCGACTACTGCGCGGGTTCCAACCACGTGCTGCCGACCGGCGGCTGCGCCTGCCACTCCTCGGGCCTGTCGGTGCAGTCCTTCCTCAAGGGCGTGCACATCGTCGAGTACAGCGACGCCGCGCTCGCCGAGGTGGCGCACCACGTGGTCACGCTCGCCAACGCCGAGGACCTGCCCGCGCACGGCGAGGCCGTGACCATCCGCTTCCCGCACGAGGCGCGGCCGCACGCCGGGGACGTGCTGCGCACCGGGGACGCGGCGGACGCGGGTGACGCGCCGGACGCCGGGCAGCCGGCGCCCGAACACGGCGCGCTAAGCGACCTGAGCGCGCGTTATCCCGAGTTCGCGGCGCCGCCCGAACCCGACGGCGCACAGGAGCCGCAGCAGTGACGAAGACCGACGGCGGCCCGTTCTCCTGGCAGGATCTGCCGGTGCGCGACGACCTGCGCGCGCTGACCCCTTACGGCGCGCCGCAACTCGACGTGCCGGTGCGGCTGAACACGAACGAGAATCCGTACCCTCCGCCGCCCGAACTGGTCGCGGACCTGCGGGAGGCGGTCACCGCGGCCGCCGCCACACTCAACCGCTACCCGGACCGGGACGCGGTGGAACTGCGCAAGGACCTGGCGCAGTACCTCGGCCACGGACTGACCGGCGCGCAACTGTGGGCCGCCAACGGCTCCAACGAGGTGATCCAGCAGATCCTGCAGTGCTTCGGCGGCGCCGGACGCAGCGCCCTGGGTTTCGAGCCCTCCTACACGATGCACCGGCTGATCGCGCTGGCCACCGGCACCCGGTGGATCGCCGAGCCGCGCGGGGCCGACTTCAGCCTCGACCCGGCCGCGGCGCTCGCCGCGATCCGGCGGCACGGGCCCGACGTGGTCTTCCTCACCTCCCCGAACAACCCGACCGGCAACGCCGCGCCGAGGGAACTGGTCGAGGCCGTCGTGGACGCCGCCCCCGGCGTGGTCGTGATCGACGAGGCATACGCCGAGTTCTTCAGGCCCGGCACCGCCTCCGCCCTGAGCCTGCTTCCCGGCCGTCCGCGGCTGATCGTCATCCGCACGATGTCCAAGGCGTTCGCGATGGCCGGCGCCCGCGTCGGCTACCTCGCCGCCGACCCGGCCGTGATCGACGCCCTGCTGCTGGTCCGGCTTCCGTACCACCTGTCCGCGCTCACCCAGGCGGCCGCGCGTACCGCACTGGCTCACGTCCAGGCTCTGCTCGGTACCGTGGACGCCGTCAAGGCCCAGCGTGACCGCATCGTCGATGAGTTGACCGCGCTCGGCCTGCCCGTCGTCCCCTCCGACGCGAACTTCGTCGCTTTCGGCGTGAGCCGCGCCGGAGAACAGCCCCGGGAAGCCGGGGCGGTGTGGCAGGCGCTGCTCGACCGCGGCGTCCTGGTCCGGGACGTCGGGCTGGCCGGGATGCTGCGTGTGACCGCCGGGACACCCGAGGAGACCGGGGCGTTCCTCACCGCACTGAAGGAGATCCTGTGAGCGACGAGAGCGCGCGCCGTCGCGTCGGGCGCGTCGAGCGCGCCACCAAGGAGTCCACCGTCCTGGTCGAGATCGATCTGGACGGCGGCGGCGCGGTGGACGTGGAGACCGGAATCGGCTTCTACGACCACATGCTCGCGCAACTCGGCAAGCACGGCCTGTTCGACCTGACCGTCAAGACGACCGGCGACCTGCACGTCGACTCACACCACACGGTCGAGGACACCGCGATCGCGCTCGGCTCGGCATTCCGGGAGGCCCTCGGCGACAAGGCCGGCATCCGCCGCTTCGCCGACTGCTGGGTACCGCTGGACGAGAGCGCGGCGCACGCGATCGTCGACCTGTCCGGGCGGCCTTATCTGGTCCACCGCGAGCCCGAGCGGATGGCCCCGATGATCGGCGCCTACGACACCACGCTCACCCGGCACATCTTCGAGTCCTTCGTCGCGCAGGCGCAGATCTGCCTGCACGTGGATGTGCCCTACGGCCGCAACGCGCACCATGTCGTCGAGGCACAGTTCAAGGCGGTAGCCCGGGCGCTGCGCGACGCGTGCGCGTTCGACCCGCGCGTCGTGGGCGTGCCCAGCACGAAGGGTGTGCTATGACCAGCAGTTATGCCGCGGCGCTCCTGATCTTCCTCGGACTTTTCCTGATCGGCGGGGTGATCTCCCTCGCCAGGCAGGGCCTGCCGAAGGTGCTGATCGGCTTGCTGGGTGTATGCGCGGCGCTGGCCATCACGGCCGGCGTGCTGCGTTGGAAGTGAGCGTGCGGCGCTGATGACCACCGGTCCCGCCAAACGCGTCGTCGTCCTGGACTACGGCTCGGGCAACATCCGTTCCGCGCAGCGCGCCGTGGCGCGCCAGGGCGTAGAAGTCACCGTCACCTCCGACTTCGACGCCGCGCTCGAAGCCGACGGGCTGTTCGTGCCCGGCGTCGGCGCGTACGCGGCCTGCATGCAGGGACTGCGCGCGGTGCGCGGCGACCGGATCATCGGGCGGCGTCTGGCCGGGGGACGCCCGGTGCTCGGCGTTTGCGTCGGCATGCAGATCCTGTTCGAGCGCGGCATCGAGCACGGCGTCGAGACCGACGGCTGCGCCGAATGGCCCGGCGCCGTGGAGCGCATCGAAGCCCCGGTCGTGCCGCACATGGGCTGGAACGTGCTGGACCTGCCCGAAGGCAGCCGCATGTTCGCCGGGCTGCCCACGGACACCCGCTTCTACTTCGTGCACTCGTACGCGGTGCAGCAGTGGCATCTCGGCGACACCGGGCCGCTGCCCCCGCCCAAGGTCGCCTGGTGCCGCTACGGCGAGCGTCCCTTCGTGGCCGCCGTGGAGAACGGCGCGCTGTGGGCGACGCAGTTCCATCCCGAGAAATCCGGCGACGCCGGCGCCGCGCTGCTGGCCAACTGGGTGTCCACGCTCTGATCGCGCGGCCCCGCCGCGATAACGCCGATCC